>NZ_JBLVOL010000010.1:21583-23087 GCF_053543755.1 Achromobacter semiaridum
GGCGCCGACGGTGGATGTGCTGGCATTGTATGGCGATTCAGCGGCTTACGCTGACGGCGGGGGCGCCGTGTGCGTCCCCAATAAAGCCGGCCGCAAGCCGTCCGTCTCTCTCTATATATAGAGGACAGAGAATCAGTGGCCGTGCTTGGCGGGCGCCTCGCCGGCCTTCGCGTTCAGCGCGCGGGCTTCGACCGACACCGGCACCCGGTGTTGCTGCTGCTTGGCGTCTTCCACGATCAGCGTCACGTCGATGTGATCGCCCGGGGTGATCTGGCGGGCCAGGTCGATCAGCATGACGTGATAGCCGCCCGGCTTCAGGTCCACCGGTTGGCCGGCGGGCAGGGCGATGGCGGGCACCTGGCGCATTTTCATGACGTCGTCCTGCATCGCCATTTCATGCACTTCCACATGCTTGGCGGCGTCGGATTCCACGGCGACCAGGCGTCCGGCCTCGGGCGAGGTCAGGCGCATGAAGACGCCGGTGGCGTGCTGGTTGGGAACGGTGGCGCGCACCCAGGCGTCTTCGACTTTTACGGTGGCGTTGGCGGCATTGGTGGCATCGGTGGCCTTGGCGGCGTCGGCGGCATGGGCGGTGGCTGCAACGCCTGCCAGCACGGACAGGGACAGGGCAGTGGCAAACGTGCGGAGCGAAAAGTTCTTCATGATGGGGTCTCTTCTTTTTAAGGATTTATATAGACTTCCCGACGTTCCCGCCGGGGGAGTCTTGCGAAGCGCGGCCTTACAGCACCGTGCGCAGGTCTTGCACGCATTCGGCGGCGGACTGCGCGTGGCGCAGCGCGATACGCAGCTTGCCCTTGGCGTCGATCACGTAGGTCAGCGCGGTGTGGTCCATGGTGTAGGACGAGCCGGTCGGGACCTTCTGGTAGAACACCTTGAAGGATTGGGCGGCGGCGCGCGTCTGTTCGGCGGTGCCGCGCAGGCCCACGAAGCCCGGGTCGAAGGCGCTGGTGTATGCGCCCAGGATTTCGGGCGTGTCGCGTTCCGGGTCCACGGTAATGAACAGCACGCGCAGCTTGTCGGCGTCGGCGCCCAGCAGTTCCTTGATCTCCAGGGCGCGGGTTAGCGCGGTGGGGCAGATGTCCGGGCACTGCGTGAAGCCGAAGAACAGCAGGATGGGATGGCCACGGTAGTCGGCCAGGGTGCGCGATTGGCCGGTGACGTCCTGCAATTGGAAATCGCCCGTGGGCATGCCGGACAGGTCCATGCCCAGTAGTTTGGGGGCGTCGGGCCCGCAGCCGGCCAAACTCAAGGCCGCAACGGGCAGGCAAGACAGCAGCAGGCGACGGCGGGAGTCGGGCGCGTCGGTGCGCGCAACAGGGGGCGCCGCGCCATGGGGCGCGCGCGAGAAGGGGGAACGCATGTAAACCTCGAAGGCGGTCGTGTCGATGGGGCGCGCGGCAGCGTGCCGCGCGAGCCAGGCGGGATCAGACCAACGAGGGTGGGGCGCGCGAGCCTAGCGGCGGGCCGTGCGCGGCCAGCGGGG
>NZ_JBLVOL010000011.1:0-24418 GCF_053543755.1 Achromobacter semiaridum
ACGGCCCTAGGCCTGGGCGCGCGATGCGCGCTGGGCCTGGGGGGCCTGGCGGCGCTGCTGGCGCTGTGGTGGTTGGGCACGGACGTGCTGTCGCCGGCCGGCGGCATGGCACGGCGTTTTTCGCCCGGCGCCACGTTCATCAGCCTGGCCGAATTGCTGACGGCGTCCGACCTGCCGATGCACATCCTGGTCAGCCTGCGGCGCATCGGCGTGGGCCTGGGGTTTGCGCTGGCCATCGGCGTGCCGCTGGGCCTGGCAATCGGCAGTTGGCGCCGCCTGGAAGCCACGGTGTCGCCCGCCATGCAGTTCTTGCGGATGATCTCGCCCTTGTCGTGGATGCCGATTGCCGTGATGGTGTTCGGCGTGGGCGACGATCCGGTGTATTTCCTGCTGACCTTCGCTGCCGTCTGGCCCATCGTGCTGAACACGGCGGCCGGCGTGCAGCAGTTGGACCCGCGCTGGTTACAGCTGGCGCAAAGCGTGGCGGCCACGCGTTGGGAGACCTTGCGCAGCGTGATCCTGCCGGGCGTGCTGGGCCACATCCTGACGGGCGTGCGCCTGGCCATCGGCATTTTGTGGATCGTGCTGGTGCCGTGCGAGATGCTGGGCGTGTCGGCGGGGATGGGGTATTTCATCCTGGACACGCGTGACCGGCTGGCCTATTCCGAGCTGATGGCGATGGTGCTGATGATAGGCGTGCTGGGTTTTCTGCTGGACGCGGCGGCGCGCGGCTTGTATCGCTACTGGCGCGGCTAGGGCCGGCTAGGGCGCAAGCAGGGCGCAGGAAGGGCGCAAGCAGGCGCAGGAAGGGCGCAAGCCGAGCGCAGGTAGGGCGCAAGCCGGGCGCAGGTAGGGCGCAAGCCGGGCGCAGGTAGGGCGCAGATAGGGCGCAGATAGGGCGCGAGCAGAGCGAAGTGCGTGATGCCGCTGCGCGGCAAGTTCGGCGCTCGCCGCCCGTCACTTGCGCGCGTTCTTGCCCGGCGTCGGGCAGACCACGCCGCGCAGCTTGCGTTGCACCGGGTCGCGCGCGACCGGTGCATTGTGGATGCCCGCCACGGGTATCGATTCCACCAGCGCGCCGGTGGCGTTGTTGCCGGCGTAATGCTGGGTCTGCGTCACGGTGTAGGTGTTGGCGCCGCAATTCAAGATGATGGGTTGCGAGACCGACGCGTACGGCTGGCCGTTGGTCTCCGACACGCGCGGCTGCGCGTAGAACCACGCCACGGTCACCGCCATCACCACCGGCCGGTCGGACATGGGCGCGATGGATGCGCTGTCGTAGAACACACCGGGCATGGCTTGCGGATCCAGCGGCGTCCAGACCGGGTCGCCGCCAAAGGTCATGCCGGATACGCCCAGGTCGCGCGGCACGATGTTGACGGCGCAGGCGTCGGCGGGGATGGGATCGCCTTCGCGTACCGTCACCGCCGCGCAGACATCGGGCGCGAGGGCCTGTGCGGGCTGCCCCCAGGCCGCTGCCCCGAAAACAAGCAGCGCGAGGGTAAACGGGGCAAGCCTTGCAATCATGTGCGGGTTCCGTGTATGGCCGGTGCGGCGTAAGAGTATGTCACGCCAGTATAGAGAACGTTGCGCAACGCGCTATAGTTTCGCCCATTCTCTAAATACCCCTGACCAAATGGTTGGTCTTCATCCCCAGTATGTGTTGTCGCCATGAACCTTAGACTGCTTGCCGGCGGCGCCGCGATCGCCGTCGCGGCGGTCCTGGGCTATGGCATCTACCAGCTGGTGCCGATGGGCCAGCCGCTGACCCGCAGCGAAGTCATCGGCGAGCTGAACGGCTTGCCGCTAGCCGCGTCCTCGCGCGTGTCGCTGCAACGGTTCGGTGAACGCCAACTATTGATTGGCCAGCGCCTGGTCGGCGCCAAAGACCTTGCCAGCCTGGAACGCGCGCCGCTGCTGGACGCGCAACTGCCCGGCTACGACGCGCGCCAGCCGCCGCCGTGGCAGTTGGCCGACACGCGTAACCTGATCTATGGCGGGCAGGGCACCGGCGTGTTCGAACTGCTGGGGTCGGTTCGCGGGGATACCGGCGTCAGCGTGATCGGGGCGCCGGGTGGCGGCACGCTGTATCTGGTCACCGCCGCGCCGGCTTTGACCGGGCGGGGCGACCCCCCGGCCGGTTGGGACACGCTGCGTTCAGATGATCTGGGCAAGAGCTGGACATACGCACCCGACATCATTCTGGGCGGCAGCCGGCAGTACACCGTATTCCTGACCAGCCAGCGCGTCATCGCGCTGGAACGCCACGAGTCCGGGCAGCGCCTGCTGGTCAGCGAAGACGGCGCCCGCCATTGGGCAGCCACGCGGCTGGACGAACAGGTCTGGCCCGACGCCAGCGCGTTTGATCGCGCCTTTCGCGAAGCGGCCGAACGCCCCGGCAACCCGCGCGCGGACGACCAACTGGCTTATGACTGGTCCCTTTATCCGCTGGACGATAAGCACGCCGTTGGCTGGAGTTGGCGCACGCGGGTCAGCCTGAACGCGTCCGACAGCAATGAAGTGCTGGAAACGCGGCGCTTTGAAGTGGAATTCCAGGACGGCGCACCGCCCGGCTTTCGCGTGACGCAGGGCGTACCGCCCGTGCCCGCGCCAGCCCCGGACGACCTCTACACGCGCGACCAGGCCGTGTTTGAAACCCAGGGCGACGCCATTTATGAACTGGACAAAGCCGACCGGTCATGGCGGCGCCGGGCAGAATCGCCCAGCGTGCAAGGCACGCCAAGCTGGATCGGCGACGCCTGGTTCGGCCCCAACGCCTGGGTTATCAAGACCTACGCCGACCATTTGCTGTCGTTCAACGAATACACCAAGACGTATTTCTACACGCGCGACCAAGGCAAGACCTGGCGCCCGTTTCAAATGCCGCAGGACGTGGAAACCGGTCTGATCGGGCTGGACTTGTCCGGCGACGGCCTGTTGTCACTGGCCGAGCGCGACGGCAAGACGGTGATCCGGCGGTATCCGCTGGACTAGGCGCCGGCCCCGCCGCGTTGGCAATCGGGCCGCGGCACCGGCGCCGCTGCGCTACCGCCTTGCCCCCGTGTCGTTATTGCTCCAGCACGTATTCCGGATACCGCTTGCATATCTCGGCCACCTGACTCAGCGTGCCGGACAGATGTTCGCGCAGCACGCGCTGCGCGCCGGCCGGGTCCTGCGCCACGATGGCGTCCAGCAGGCGTTGATGGTCGTCCATGATGCGTTCCGCCTTGCCCGCCTCGGGCAGGTGCAGGCGGCGCAGACGGTCCAGGTGCCCGCTGTAGCGCTGTTCCAGTTCCCACAGGCTGTGCACGCCCGCGGCCGTATGCATGTCGCGGTGAAACGCCTGATCGGCGTTGATGAATTGCTGGTATTGCCCGCTGGCGTGGCTGGCGTGCTGCAAGTCGATGCTGGCTTGCAGGCGCTGGTGCAGGATGGGGTCGGGCCGCTGCGCCAGCAAGTACACGATTTCAAGCTCCAGCGACTGGCGTAGAAAATGCGCCTGGCGGGCAGCCGGAATATCGATGCGGCTGACCACCGTGGTGTGCTGCGGATAGATTTCCACCAGCGCTTCTTCGGCCAGCCGCATCAGCGCGTCTCGAATCGGCGTCTGGCTCAGGCCATACGTTTCCGCCAGCGTCACGCGGGACAGGGGCGCGCCGGGGGCGAGTTCCAGCGACACGATCTGTTCGCGTAGATGTTCGAAGACCTGGGGCGCCGCGTGGCGCGAACGGTCCAGTCTTAGCTTGGGGGTTTGCATCGCGGATCTGGCGGGGTACGGGGTAAAGCCCGCAGTGTAGCGGGTTTCCACCTAGCTGACGCACTAATGTATTAGTGTTTAAATGGCCCCATCCCCACCACGCCTTTCTTTTATTCGCCCATGAAACGTACCTACGAAAGTCTGCGCAGCGCCGCCTGGATGGCCAAGGACGACCTGCGTTCGTTCGGCCACCGTTCACGCATGATGCAGATGGGCTACGGCCCCGATGACTGGGTCGGCCGGCCCATCATTGCCATCATCAACACCTGGTCGGACCTGAACCCCTGTCACAGCCACTTCAAGCAGCGCGTCGAAGACGTCAAGCGCGGCGTGTTCCAGGCGGGCGGCTTTCCGGTCGAGCTGCCGGCGATTTCGGTGTCGGAATCGTTCGTCAAACCCACCACCATGCTGTATCGCAACTTCCTGGCCATGGAAACCGAAGAGCTGCTGCGCAGCCACCCGGTCGATGGCGCGGTGCTGATGGGCGGCTGCGACAAGACCACCCCGGGCCTGTTGATGGGCGCCATTAGCGCCGGCCTGCCGTGTGTGTACGTGCCCGCCGGCCCCATGCTGCGCGGCAACTGGAAGGGCAAGATCCTGGGCTCGGGCTCGGACGCCTGGAAGCTCTGGGACGAACGCCGCGCCGGTAAGATCACGCAAGAACAATGGACCGAGGTGGAAGGCGGCATCGCGCGCAGCTACGGCACCTGCATGACGATGGGCACGGCCAGCACCATGACGGCCATTGCGGAAGCCATCGGCATGACGCTGCCCGGCGCCTCGTCGATTCCGGCGGCCGACGTCAACCACATGCGCATGTCGTCCGAATGCGGCCGCCGCGTGGTCGAGATGGTGTGGGACGACCTGACCCCGCAGCGCATCCTGAACATGGCCTCGTTCAAGAACGCCATCAACGTGGCCATGGCCATGGGCTGCTCGACCAACGCCATCATCCACCTGGTGGCCATGTCGCGGCGCGCGGGCCACGCCGGCGGGCTGGAAGACTTTGACGCCGCCAGCCGCAAGGTGCCCGTCATCGCCAACATCCGGCCCAGCGGCGACACCTACCTGATGGAAGACTTTTATTACGCCGGCGGCCTGCCCGCGTTGATGACGCGCCTGGAAGGGCACCTGGACCTGTCGGCCATGACGGTCACGGGCAAGACGCTGGGCGAGAACATCGCGGGCGCCGAGGTCTACAACGACGACGTGATCCGCAAGCTGGACACCGCTATCTACGACGAAGGCGCGCTGGCGGTCTTGCGCGGCAACATCGCGCCGGACGGCTGCGTCATCAAGCCCAGCGCCTGCGCCCCGCAGTTCTTGCAGCACACCGGCCCCGCGCTGGTGTTCGACGACTACCCCAGCATGAAGGCGGCGGTCGATGACGAGAACCTGGACGTCACGCCCGAACACATCATGATCCTGCGCAACGCCGGCCCGCAAGGCGGCCCGGGCATGCCGGAATGGGGCATGCTGCCGATCCCGACCAAGCTGGTCAAGCAGGGCGTGCGCGACATGCTGCGCCTGTCGGACGCTCGCATGAGCGGCACGAGCTACGGCGCCTGCATCCTGCACGCGGCGCCCGAGTCCTACGTGGGCGGCCCGCTGGCGTTCGTCAAGACGGGTGACCTGATCACCGTCGACGTGCCGGCGCGCAGCATCCACCTGAACATCAGCGACGAAGAATTGGCCGCGCGCCGCGCCGCCTGGACGCCGCCGCCCAAGCGCTATGAACGCGGCTACGGCTGGATGTATTCCAAGCACATCCTGCAAGCCAACGACGGCTGCGATTTTGATTTCCTGGAAACCGAGTTCGGCGCACCCGTGCCCGAACCCGAAATCTTCTAAGCGCAACGGCGGGCCTTTGCCCGCCGCGTAGTGCCTTGTTCCGCCACGCCTTTTCGTCTTCGTTTTTTGTTGTCCGCATTTTGACCCGGAGCCATCGTGTCCCAAATGAATCCCGAAACCCGTGCCCGCCTGTCCGGCATCAGCACGGCCACCTTGTGCACGGCGCTGTTCAAGCGCGGCCTGCGCAACCAGTTCATCCAGGATGTGCGTCCGCTGAACGCCAACCTGCCCAACATGGTCGGCCCGGCGTTCACGCTGCGCTACATCCCGGCCCGTGAAGACCTGAACACCATCAAGGTGTTCGAAGACCGCTCGCACCCGCAGCGCGTGGCCGTTGAGACCTGCCCGGAAGGCGCGGTGCTGGTCATGGACAGCCGCAAGGACGCGCGCGCCGCGTCCGCCGGCTCCATCCTGGTGACGCGGCTGATGAAGCGCGGCGTGGCCGGCGTGGTGACCGACGGCGGCTTTCGGGATTCACCGGAGATCGCCGAGCTGGGCTTTGCCGCGTATCACCAGCGCCCCTCGGCACCCACCAACCTGACCTTGCACCAGGCGCTGGACATCAACGCGCCCATCGGTTGTGGCGACGTGGCTGTGTGGCCGGGCGATATCGTCGTGGGCGACCGCGAGGGCGTGGTGGTGATCCCCGCGCATCTGGCCGATGAAATCTCGATTGAAGCCGTGGAAATGACCGCGTTCGAAGACTTCGTAACCAGCCAGGTGCAACAGGGCGCGTCCATCCTGGGCCTGTACCCGCCCACCGACCCGGGCACGAAAGACAAATTCGCCGCGTGGCGCAAAGAGCAGGGTCGGTAACGCGACAGGCCGACAAGCCGAACCATCAAGTCAAGGCCACCGAGCCTTGCCGCCGGCCACGCGGCCGGCGACCCCATACCTATAAGCAATAAGTCAAGGCAGGAGACAAACCATGAACATGCAACGACGCAGTGCGTTGGCCGCGCTGCTGGCGGGCGCCGTCCTGGGCACGCTGGCCGCACCGGCAAGCGCCGCCGACTGGCCCGCGCAAAAGCCGATTTCCTATGTGGTGCCCTTCACCGTGGGCGGGTCCACCGACGTGGTCGGCCGCGTGCTGGCCCAGAAGCTGGGCGACCGCCTGCACCAGAACGTGATCGTCGAAAACAAACCCGGCGCGGCCGGCGGCATCGGCGCCACATATGTGGCCAAGGCGGCGCCCGACGGCTACACCTTGTTCGGCGGCACCATCAGCACGCACGCCATCAACGCCAGCCTGTACAAGAACTTGAAGTACGACCCGGTCAAGGATTTCGAACCCGTTTCGCTGATCGCGTACCTGCCCAACGTGTTGCTGGTGGACCCGAACCTGGGCGTGAATTCGGTGGCCGATTTGATCGCGCTGCTCAAGCGCGATCCCGCCAAGCGCACGTTCGCCTCGTCCGGCGCGGGCACGTCCACCCACCTGGCGGGCGAACTGTTTTCCAGCATGATCGGCGTGCCGCTGACGCACGTGCCGTACAAGGGCACGCCGCCGGCCATGGTCGATGTGTCGTCGGGCGCCGTGACCTTCATGTTCGACCAGATGACCGCCGCGCTGCCGCTCTTGCAAACGGGCAAGCTCAAGCTGCTGGCCGTCACCACCAAGGACCGCATTTCGCTGGCGCCCAACGTGCCAACCATGCAGGAAGCCGGCGTGCCGGGCTTCCAGATGGCGTCCTGGCAGGCGGTCTACGCGCCCAAGGGTACGCCCAAGCCGATCCTGGACAAGCTGGCGGCCGAGATTGCCATCATCCTGAAAGAGCCCGACGTGCAGGAAAAGCTGGGCAAGACCATGGGCATGGAACTGGTCGGCAGCACGCCTGACCAGCTGCGCGCCTTGATGGCCACCGAGATTCCGCGCTGGGCGGAAGTGGTGAAAAAATCCGGAGCGACGGTGGAATAAGCCATTTGCTCGGATGGCAAAACGCCCACGGACGCGACAAGCGGCGTGGGCGTTTTGTTTTGGGCGGGACGCGGCCCCGTTCAGTTGATCTTGATATTGCGTTCCTTCACCAACGTCTTCCACTGCGCCGTTTCCTTGGCCAGGTGGTCGCGCAACGCGTCCGGGGTGCTGCCGATCGACTCCGCGCCGATGGAATCCAGGGTCGCCTTCACCTTCGGTTCAGCCAGCGCGTGGCGCATGGCTTCGTTCAATTTCGCCACCACCTCGGGCGTGGTGCCGGCCGGCGCAAAAGCCGCAAACCACGGCATCAGTTCATAGCCCGCCACGCCCGCCTCTTGCAGCGTGGGCACATCGGGCAGGGCGGCCGAGCGCTTGGCGGTCGTGACGCCCAGCGCGCGCAGCTTGCCGCTGGCAATGTGCGGCTTGGCCGACGTGATGCTGTCGAACATATAGTCCACCTGGCCGCCCAGCAAGTCGGCAACGGCGGGGCCGCTGCCCTTGTACGGCACGTGCAGCATGTCCACGCCGGTCATCGACACGAACAGTTCCCCCGCCAGATGAATCGATGTGCCGACCCCCGCCGAGGCGTAGGTGTAGTGGTTGGGCTGCGCGCGGGCTTTCGTGATGACGTCCTGCACGCTGGTCGCGCCCGTGCGCGCCGGGTTGGTCACCAACACGTTGGGCACGACCGCCAGCAACGAGATCGGCGCAAAGTCCTTGATGGGGTCGTAGTTCAGGTCCGCGTACAGCGCGGGGTTGACCGCCATGCCGTTGGCCACGATCAGGATCGTGTAACCGTCCGGCTTGGCGCGCGCCACGCCGGCCGCACCGATGTTGCCGCCCGCGCCCGCGCGGTTTTCCACGATCACCGAGGTATTGAGCTGCTTGCTCATCGATTCGCCCAGCGTGCGCGCGATGCTGTCCATGGCGCCGCCGGGCGGGAACGGCACCACCCACTTGATGGGATGGTCGGGGTAGCTGTCAGCCAGCGCGGCGGACGCGCCGCCCATCAGCGACAGGGCCACGACGGCGCGGGCTAAGGGTTTGATCACATGGCGCAGGCGCATGGTTGTCTCCGTGATGCTTGGTTTATTCAGGACGCGCTCTTGTCCGGTGGCGCGGCTTTGGTTTCGTGTGGGGCAATGCCCCGTGTGCTGGATTCATACTTTTCCAGCCGAAGGGTCAGCAATTTGCGCAGTATGGCTTGTGCTTTTCCTTGGCGTCCAAGACTATATGGGTTTCCATTCATACCTTTCCAGTCTAGGTGTCCCATGCAGCTCAGGCACTTGCGTTATTTCCAGGCCGTGGCCGAAGAGGGCAGCTTCACGCGCGCCGCCGCGCGATTGCATATCGCCCAACCGCCCCTTAGTCGGCAGATCCGCCAGTTTGAAGACGAGCTGGGCGTGGTCCTGTTCGAACGCACCACGCGCGCGCTGCGCTTGACCGAAGCCGGCCGGTTCTTGCTGGAACAGTCACGGCTGTTGACGGCGCGCCTGGAAGAAGTGCTGGAAGGCACGCGCCGCCTGGGCCAGACCCAGCGCCGCTGGTTCGGCATCGGGTTTGTGCCGTCGACGCTGTATGGCTTTGTGCCGGAACTGATCCGCCAGTTGCGCAGCGCCGACCCCCAAGTGGAAGTGGGCCTGACCGAGATGACCAGCCTGCCGCAGATCGAAGCGCTGAAGGCGGGGCGGATCGACCTGGGCATCGGCCGCATCCTGCTGGACGACCCGGCCATCGAACGACGGGTGCTGATGACCGAACCGCTGATGGCCGCTGTGCCCTTGCATCACCCGCTGGCCGGCCTGACCAGCGTATCCGTTGACCGCCTGGCGCAAGAGCCCTTCGTGCTGTACCCCGCGCGCCCACGCCCCAACTTCGCCGATCACGTGCTGGGCCTGTTTCGCGCGGGCGGCCACGCGCTGCAAGTCGTGCAAGAGGCCAACGAATTGCAGACGGCGATCGGCCTGGTGGCGGCGGGCCTGGGCGTGTCCGTGGTGCCGGCGTCGGTTCAGCGTTTGCAGCGTCAGGACGTGGTGCACGTGCGCATCGAGGGCGATGGCTTTGTGTCGCCCGTGATCGCCAGCTATCGCAAGGACGACGGGTCGGAGTTCCTGGCGCATGCGCTTGAATTGGCGCAGTCGTTGGCCCTGGATAGCGTGGCGGCTGCGTAGCCGCCTTGCGCGCGTCAGAAGCTGACCGCCAGCCCGACCGAGAACCCCGACACGTTGGTGCCGAACACATAACGGCCTACCAGACGGGTGCGGGTGATGATGACGTCGTACGCGCTGGAGTCCAGCTCCAGCCCGGCGCCCACCGACGTCAGCCGGTCAAACCCCAGCACCCCGCGCTGGTCGCCCAGGAATTCCGAGTGCGTCAGCTCCAGCACATAGCGCAGCGGGCGTTGCAGCATGGTGAGGCCCGTGGGCGCCCGGTAGCGCGCCCACAGGTTGGCGGATTGCGCGATGGCGTTGCCTTGGACGGCGGCCGAACTGGCAAAGCTCTTCAGGCGGATGTCCGAATAGCGCAACTCCACGTCCACTTCGTAGCCCGGCCGGTAATGCTCGTAGTCCAGCATCAAGGACCCGCCCAGGCCGTAGGCGTTCAGCGATCCGCGATCCAGGAAGGTGACGTCCTTGTCCGTCTGGCGGCCCACGTACCAGCTTGCCGCGCGCAGGTCGCTGGTGACGTTGCCCAGCGCGATGTTGAAGATGGGCCGCAGCTTCAGCTCATCGGTCAGCTTGAAGTCCCAACCGATGCCGCCGGTGGCCGACAGGCTGTTCCATTTGGTGGGGATATTGCGCGTTTCGGTGCCCTGGGTGGCCACAAAGGTGGGGTCGTAGCGGCTGCCGGCCAGCACGCCTTCCAGATAGATCGGCACGGAATCGGAAATAGTGTCGCCGCCACCCAGCTGCGTCATGAAGAATTCGGTGGACCCGGACGTCGAGCCGCCTTTGCTGCCAATGGACAGCGAACTGGTGGTGATGTCGGGCACGATGGAAAACGACATCAGGGCCAGCACCCCGTTGGCGCGTTTTTGCAGGTCGTCCTGGCTCAGGCGCAGTGTTTGCGCGGCAGCGTCCGGCGCGGCCCCGCAGCTGGCCGCCGCAACGACGCAGGCCGACACGCCGGCACGCAAGCGCGGCGCGCGAATCTTGGGCGCGCGAATGACGGGCGCGCGAATCACGGGCGCGCTCCGGATGGCTCGCCGCCCATCGCCTGGCGCTGCGCCATCAACAGAACGTCGCTTTGGTCGATGCGTATCACGCCGATGCGCGGAAATTCAAAGTCGACAATGATGTACAGCGCCGCCGTCATGACCAGCGCATAGATGATCTGGTGCAGCAGCGTGTCGCGATGCGCGGTGGCCAGGTTCAGACCGATCAGGCAGGCGCACACCAGTGCCAGGAACCCCAGGAACACATACGTCATCGCGGGCGGATGCACCTTTTGCGCCACCGTTTGCGCGGTGGACACGTCGAACATGTCGTTGACCGCGCCGATGTACGACGCCGCGAACGGCGGCACCGCGTTCCTGGCGGCCGACATCGACGTCTTCCATATTTCGTTCTGCAAGGCGGACGCCTTGGCCGCGATGGCGTCGCGCTGATTCAGGTCGGCCACGTGCCGGTAGTAGTTGATGCGCTCGTCCACATAGCGGCGAAACTGGTCGCGCAGCGGCGGCTGGTCGGGCGCGTTCAGCATGTCGATGCGCAGCCAGGCGGTGCCGATGGCGTTGACCTCTTGCACCAGCAGGTTGCGGCGATCGGCCATGCGCTGGGCCGCGCCCGAAAACGTGAAGGCGATCAGCAAGCCCAGCAGCGCGAATACCGACGCTTCGATCGCCGCCGACCCGGCACGGCTTTTCTCGTCCATGTCGTGCCGATGGCCCAGGTAGCGGCCGACGCGGATCGCGCCAAGTAGAAGGAAGAAAAATACGGCTGCACACAATGCAAGAATCAATGAATACTCACGTTGCCACCTTGCCTTCGGGGTTGGTTGTCTGGACGTGCCGGGTATTCCATCGGGTAACGCGGTTGCGCCCGTTTTGTTTGGACGCGTACAAAGCCTGGTCGGCGCAGGTAACGGCGGCTTGGGCCGATGGCGCGTCTTGCGGCCACAAGGCCAGCCCCACGGACACCGTCACCTGGCCCACGCCGGGCGGCATGTCGGTGCGCGCAACGCCGGCGCGGATGCGCTCGGCCGCGGCCAGGGCCACGGCCTCGGTGGCGTCCGGAACGATCACCACGAATTCCTCGCCGCCCACCCGAAACGGCCGGTCTTGCTGGCGCACGCTGGCGCTCAAGGTGCGCGCCAGCGCGATCAGGACCCGGTCGCCAGTGGGGTGGCCGTGGGTGTCGTTGATCTGCTTGAAATGATCGACGTCCAGCGCAATGATCGCGAAAGCGGTGCCGGCGGCCACCCGTTCATCCAGCCGCAACCGCATGGCGCGGCGGTTCATCAGACCCGTCATCGGGTCCGTCAGCGATTCGGTATTCAGCCTGCCCACTTCGTGCCGGTGCTGCGCCAGCCTGTCCGCCAGCGCGGTGCGCAAGGCATCCGCCTCGGCGTACCAGGCGCGTGGCCCGTTGGACGTCAGCCCCGGGGAGTCGGCCGCGACGGGGGTGGCCAGCGCGCGGGTCAGGCGAGTCAGCGGGCGGGCGATGGCGTAGGCCAGGGCGCTGACCGCGATCAGGGTCAGCAACACGGTCGGGATGGCCAGCCGCAACGATTCGTAGAGCAGCGCCTTCAATGGCGACAGCGCGTGGTCCAACGGCCGCTGCACGACCACCGCCCATTTGCCTTTGCCCAGAGGCGCATAGCCGGTCAACAGGACATGACCGTCCGCGTCTGTCACCTGGGCCGAGCCGGGCGCCGTCATGGTCGGCGTGCCGGCGGGCGTATTGCCGGGCACGATGGCAAGCGGCGTGTTGGCGTCGCGGCTGTAAAGCGCCTGGCCCGCGCTGTTCACCAGATACACCTGTGTGCCGTCGTCGTATGGATGCTGGCCGATCAGCTTGTCGATCTGGCTGCCGCGTTCCAGGATCACCACGGCCGCAAGCGCGCCACCATCGGGAAGGGGATTCACCAGCGTCAGCGTCGCGTGCCCGCCGTCGGGCTGGCAGCAGGGCCGGACCCATTCCCCGATGCGACGTTCCGTAACGCGCAGATCGTCCAGGCTATGGATGGCGGCCAGCGCGTTGGGGCTGTTGGCGCCGCGCGCCGTAACCGTGCCCTGCGCGTCGGCCAGCAGTATGGTGGAAACTCCTTCGATTCTTGAGGCCAGGCGGGCAAGTTCGGTTTGCCGGGCCGCCCCGGACAGGTCGCCGGCGGTAAACGCGTCGGCGCCCACGTCCAGCTGGCGGTGGACGGCGGCAAGGTACAGGGTGATGACTTCGGAAAGTTTCTGGGCGTACGCCCGGTTCGATTCCAGCGCGTTGCGCACGGCTTGCGCCTTCTGGACCTGATAACCGGCGACCAACGCGTTGGCGAAGCCCACCGCTACGCTGAGCACGGCCAGCGCAATCAGGACCGCCAGCAAGCTCACTTTCCTTTGTGTCGCCATGTCGTTGGACAGTCCTGGTCTGCTGCCGCAGGATTCGGGTGCGCCGCCGTTCTGCTGAACGACGGTGCGGGCGGATTAGTGAAATCCGCGAATGCAGAATAACGAAGTCTCTTTGGTTTTTCCAGGCTTTCAGTTTGTGGCCGGTGCTTTTTTCGGGCGCACGCCTAAAAACAGAACGGAACCCACAACGGCCGCCACCAGGCCGGGCAGGGCGCCGATCTGCAAGGAATCACCGATGGAACGCAGCCGGTCCACGCCGGTAAGCTGCAACATGAACACGAAGCCGTACAGCGCGCCGGCGCCGCATACGGCCGCGAACACCGGCCAGCTGGGCGCTGACCGTTTCAGCGCGCCCGCCGTCATGCCGCAACACAGGGCGGGCAGGCCGCCCAACAGATACGCCGCTTGAACGCCTTCCAGGTTTTGCAGGCTGTCCGGAATTTTCACGACCAGCGGCACGACGGCCAAGCCAATCAGCGGCCCGATCGCGGCATACAGCACCGCACCGGTCAACACGCGTAATCCAAGCACGCGATACGCCTCGGCCGGACGCGGGCGCGCGACCCGATAAACGAGGATGGCCGCCGTCATTACGGCCGGAAAACCGAGCAGGAAAAGATTCATCGCGCGATTGTTGCACGCGCCGTTTGGATCCGACCAGGGCCTTCAGGCGGCGATGGCCCAGGAGGTGTCGGGGCCGGGGCATTCCGGCAGCGCGATGTCGCTATGGCCCGGCCGCACCCAGCGCACCCGCTCGCGCGTTGCATCAATGCAGCCGCCGTCGGCATACACGCCTTGCGGGTCGCGGATGCGCGCCATGCGGGACATGACGGCGGCGGTGGCGGCGGGGTCCGCCAGGGTCTGCCGGACTCGGTCGCGTACGATCTCTTCGTCCATGCGGGGGGTGCCGGCCTCATCACGGAACAGGCCGTGGCGCCAGTGAAAAATCTCCACGCACTTGGAGGTCAGGGTGTAGGGGCGGCCGCGTTCCCAGAAATTGTTGAACAGCCCGTTGCCCAGATAAAACACCCAGGACCCTTCAAAGCCTTCCACGTCGGACGAGGCCGCGTCGGGGTTGCGGAACCACAGGCGGTCGCCGGGAACATAGAAGCGTTGCGGCAGCGGCGCGTCCATCGACCCGTACTCGTGCAGGAACGCCTCATGAAAGCGCCCCGACATGACGGCGCGGGTTTCCCATTGGCGCTGAAGCCGGCGCCCAAGTTCAGGGTTGGCCTGCTGTAGCTCCTGCGCAATGCCCAGCACGGTCACGTATTCCGTCGCGCGATAGCAGGAAAACGCGTACCGCTGACCCGACGCATCCGGCTGCGTAGCCTTCTGCAGGCCTTGGATCAAGGACCGCCCGGGCAGCAGGTAAAGCCGCGCGCTTCATCGTAGGTCCAGTAATCGTCCGGGCGCTCGGCATGCTCGGTATCGAAGGCCAGCGCGGTCTTGCGCGCGGCCTGCACGATGTAGCGGCGGATGCGCACCGCCGACTGCAATTCGGCCACATCGGGAAAGGTGAACGCCACCGGGCTGGCCAGCATGGCCAGCAGGATTTCGCAGTCCAGGTCGGCGTCGTGGGTCTCGGTGCGCAGGCCCAACTGCCGCGCGAACTGCGTGGTGTCGTCGTTCGGGGCGCATGCCCGGGCAAAGGCATGGTGCAACCAGGCGTGGGCGCCGGGCCAGGCGCCGGTCAAACCCGCACAGTTCGCTGCCTGGCGCAGGCCCGCTTGCGTCAGGAACTGCGTCAGCTCATGCAGCGCTGTTCCTGCGTGGTGAAAATCCGGGGATTCAATGCGTATTCCGCCCCGCTGCTGGGAAACCAAAGCCTGCTGCAAAAACCGCATGAACATCCAACCCGAAAAGCGGAATAAATTCCATGCGGAAATTGTAGGCAGGCGGGCTTAATACCACCTGTACGAAAGCTGTATTGCAGCTGTATTGCGGCGGGGTTGCCCGGGGCGCAGGGGGGCGCCCTTACTTGACGACGTACGCCTTGGTGGCCGGGTTGAAGACATAGGCCGTGATGTCGGACGCGCCCAGCTGCCGGGTCTTGTTCGGGCCCGAAATCGTGGTGCCGCTGGGTCTGACGGTAACGGTGGGCATGTCCTGCTTGCCATCGTTGGAGAACACCAGCTCGCCCTTGCTGGACGTGCACGGCATGACGTCGCCGTCGGCGCAGGCCGCGCTGTTGTCCTCGCCGGTCAGCAAGCTGCCCACGTAGGTCCAGACGTGGCCGTCCACGTCTTCCTTGAGCCGCTGGGGGTTGAAGACCAGCAGCGCGTAGCCGGTGCTGGTGATGCCATTGTCGAAACTGGTGGTGGGCACGGCCAGCAGCAGCCTGCCGGCGGGCGTGCGGAATTCCAGCGGCTTGCGGCGCGTGTCCACGTCTTCACCGCGCTCGTACGCGCCGAATTCGCCGATGGTGGGCTCCATGCCGCGAAACTTCCAGGGGCGTTCAGCGGCGGGGTCCGTCAGTACGAATGTCACTTCGGTCAGGTTGACCCGGGTGCCCGGGCCGACATCGTCTTCGCCCGGCTTGCCGTAACGGTCCGCCGTGTCCCACGCAAAGCCGGTGTAGTAATGCGTACCCTCGGATTCGAAGGCGTGCCCGAACCAATAGGTCGCGACGCTGCCGTTGGCCACTTCGTAAGTCGTCTCACCCTTGCCGTCAACGTCGTAGATGGCGTAGAGCATCGTGGGCACATCCGGCGGCGCCACCTTGGCCGCGGCGGCTTCGGATATCGGGGCGGGCGCGTCGTTCGCGGCCAAGGCGGGCGACGCCGCCAAGGCCACGCTGGCGGCGGCAAGCAGGCTTGCCAGGATGCCGCGAACGGGCAAATTGGCCTTCGAAGAGGGTGTCATAAAGGTCGCGCTTTCCTTTTGTGTTCTTGGAATGCAAAGGCGGGATGGGCAGACGGGTTACCCACGCGGCAAGCCGGAAACCCCCATGCCCCACCGCGTGCGCTGGCGAGTATAAGGGCACGCGTTTACCCCTAGGCTTCACGATATTTCAGGTATTTCTTATAAGTTACAACTCGGTCGGGCATCTGTTGGCAAAGTAGCCAACGGCGGGTATGTTGTCTGAATTGCCAACACGACGGGCCGGTATGCCTTATGAAAGCTCAACTCATCATCAGCGACAAGAGCATTGATGAAGACTTTGGGATCTTGCAGATCGTTATTTGGAAGGTGCCCGACCCCGTCCCGCCCACGACACACGGCAAGTATCGCCTTGCCTATATCCGCGAAGGAAAACGCGTCGTCGGTTTTGACAACGAGCGTGGCAAAGGCGATCACAAGCATGTCGGAGACCTGGAGCATGCCTATCGGGTTACGACCATCGAGCAGTTGCTGGAAGACTTTTCTGGGGAAGTCGAGAAATGGAGGGAATGACAATGGACCGGACTTTAACCATCACGATCGACCAGGATTGGCGGGCGTTTCTGGCAGATGCGGGGCGCCGTGCCAAGCAGGGTCTGGCGGCCGGGGGCTACCAGGGCGAACGGCTCAACTTCGAATCGCCAGCGGCATTTTTCGGCCAACTTACGGAGTTGCGTTGGAATATCGTCAGGGAAATGCTGGGCGCGGGACAGGTCGGCATCCGCGAACTGGCGCGGCGTTTAGGGCGCGATGTCCGGCGTGTCCACGGCGACACCAAGGCGCTGGTTGACTTGGGTCTGCTGGAAAAAGCCGACGACGGTTCCGTGATCTGTCCGTTCGCCGACATCCATATCGACATGCACCTGACTCAGAACTTCCCCGCCGCGGCTTGAGCCGGGGCAACGTAGGGATCGGGGGTGGCGGATAGCACCGGTTCGGCGGCGTCGGTGCCTGGGACGACGTTGGTCAGGTCCTCGGTCATTTCGTGGTCCAGCGCGCCTTGCACCAGGTCTTCGGTGACGCGCATTTCCACGCCGGCCGGGGACATCTGCGCGGCGGCGGCGAAGGGGGCGACGGGGGCGGGGGCGGGACGCTCGCCGCGTCGCCACACAAAGAAGGCCAGCAGGCCCAGGTTCAGGGCCGTGAAGCACCAGAACAGGCCGGCGGCGCCAAACCTGTCCATGACCTGTGCGATCGCCAGCGGGCTCAGGGCCGAGCCCAGGGAATTGATCAGCAGCAGGCCCTGGATCATGCGCACCAGCGCGTCGGCGGGCGCGCGGTCGGCGGCGTGGCTGACGGCTACCGGATAGATCGCGAACACGCCGCCGCCCAGCAGGAACAGCAGCACCATCAGCAGCGGCGACCCGGCCGGCAGCAGCAGGATCAGCAGGCTCAGAATCGTGCAGAACACCGCCAGGGCGATCAGCACCACCTGGCGGTCGCGCAGGTCGGACCAACGGCCCACGGGATATTGCAACACCATCGCGCCCAGGATTACCGCGCCCATCATCTTGCCCACCTCGGCCACGTCCAGGCCGATGCGTTGCAGGTATAGCGGCAGCAGCGTGTACACGGCGGCGATCGCCACGCCGGATCCAAAGCAACCCATCACGCCCGTCGGCGTCATGCGGATCAGATGCTGCGGCATCAGCGGTTCAACGCGTTCCACCAACGGTGAGATGCGCGGAATGATCACCATCGGCATGACGGACAACGACGCCAGCAGGCCCGCGATCATGAAGGGCGCCATGTCGCCCAGCTGCGTGATGGCGCCCAGTTGTACCTGCCCCAGCATGCCCGAGCCATACAGCGCAATCATGTACAGCGCCAGCAGGCGGCCGCGCATCTTGGGATCGCCGCCCAGCAGCAACCAGCTTTCCACCACCAGGAACACGCCCACACAGGCCCAGCCATTGATCAGGCGCAGCACGAACCAGGCGGTGGGGCCGTAGATCAGGCCCTGCAACAAGACGGTGACGGCGATCAGCGAGGCAAAGCTGCTGTAGGCGCGGATGTGGCCGATACGCACGATCAGGCGGTCGTTGAAGATCGCGCCCAAGGTCAGGCCGATGAAGTACGACGACGAGACCAGGCCGATGACGGTGGCCGATTCGCCGGCTGCGTCCAGGCGCAGGGAGGTCAGGGAGGAAATGAACGCGTTGCCGATACAGACAACGAACAAACCGAGTAGCGGCCCAAGGACCAGGGCCAACAACTGCCGAAACATGAAATTCTCAAGGCGGGGAGCTAAGCGATGCGGCGCAACGGCCGAAGGCAAGGAGGGGGGGGCGGGGCGATTGTAGCGATATCGCCGGCCATGCGCTTGCCAGCCGCTGCATCAGGCCCCCGCCAGCACCGCCCGGCGAAATTCTTCCATCAGCGGAGACCAGGTGGTGCCGCGCCGTGAGATCAGGGCAATGCTGCGCCGTAACGGCGGGCCCAGCGCCACCGGCAGCGCCACCACGTCGGCGCTTGCGGCCAGTGCGCTTTGCGGCAGGACGGCCAGCAGCTCGGCGTCCGCCAAAATCTTCAGCGAACCCTCGGAAAAATGTTCCACTTCCAGGGCCGCCGCCGTCAACGCCAGGCCGGCCTCCGCGAAACGCGCGTCCAACATCTGCCGTGCAACCGAGGTCGGGCGCGGCAGGATCCAGCGTTGACCCGCCAGTTCGCGCAGCGGGACGCGGGCCTTCGCGGCCAGGGGATGGCGGCTGCCTGCCGCCACGCACAGCGGGTCTTCGAACATGATTTCGTGGTGCAGGGTCGGCGGGCCGTCGGCGTAGATCGGCGTCACGGCCAAGTCCAGCTTGCCGCTTTCCACTTGCGCGTTCAGATCATCCGACAGACCTTGCACCAGTTGCACGCGCAGCGCGGGCCGGCGCGGCAGCACGCGCTTCAGGACGGGCATGACCACGCTGTCCACCGTGGCGCCGGTGGCGCCCACGCGCAGCAAGCCGGCTTCGCCCACGCGCAGTTCCATGGCGTGGCGCACCGCGTCGCGGTATTCGGCCCACAGCCGCTTGGCGTGCTGCAAGAAAACCGTGCCTTCCGAACTAAGCGCCAACCCCCGGCCGTGTCGCTGCATCAAGGCCAGCCCGGTGTCGGCTTCCAGCCGCCGCAACGACTTGGACAGCGCAGGCTGGCTGACGCCGCACGCCGCCGCCGCGCGTTCCAAATGGCCGTGCTCGACGGCAGCCAGGAAATATTCGATATCACGCAGGGATAGATTCATGAACGTCAGGAATGGCAGAACACACTTTCTGGAATATTACGCGGAGCGGCCAACCCTAGAATCCGGACATACCCCAGACCGATACATAGAGAGCCGCGCGTATGCCGAACCGCCCCAACATCGTTTTGATCGTCGCCGACAACCTCGGTTGGGGCGAGCTGGGTTGCTACGGGGGCGGTGCACTGCGTGGCGCGCCCACACCCAACATCGACCGCCTGGCCACCCAGGGCCTGCTGCTGCACAACTTCAACGTTGAAAGCGACTGCGTGCCAACGCGGTCGGCGTTGATGAGCGGCCGGCACCCGATCCGCACCGGCTGCCTGCAATCGGTGCCGCCGGGCTTGCCGCAAGGGCTGACCCGCGACGAGATCACGCTGGCGCAGCAACTGTCCGGCCAAGGCTATGCCACCGCCCATTACGGCAAATGGCACCTGGGCGATATCCCGGGGCGCTACCCGTCGGATCGCGGCTTCGACCACTGGTATGGCATCCCACGCACCACCGACGAAAGCCAGTTCACGTCATCCATCGGTTTTGATCCCAGCGTGGCCGAGCTGCCCTACATCATGGAAGGCCGCGCCGGGCAGCCGTCCAGCAATGTGAAGCTGTATGACCTGGACAGCCGCCGTGGCATCGACGCGGATCTGGTGCAGCACGCGCAGGCGTTCATGCGCGACAACGCGCGCGATGGCCGCCCATTCTTCCTGTACCTGCCGCTGGTGCACCTGCACTTTCCCACGCTGCCGCACCCGGACTTCGCGGGCCGCACCGGCGCGGGCGACTTCGCCGATTCCATGGTGGAAATGGATCATCGCGTGGGCCAGATCATGGACGAAGCCGACCAGCTTGGCCTGGCAGACAACACCGTCTTCATCTTTTGCAGCGACAACGGCCCGGAATATCGCCGGCCCTATCGCGGCACCGCCGGCCCCTGGAGCGGCACCTATCACACCGCCATGGAAGGCAGCCTGCGCGTGCCGTTCGTCATCCGCTGGCCGGGCAAGGTCAAGCCGGGCCAAGTGTCGAACGAGATCGTGCACGTGACGGACCTGTACACGACCTTGTCGCGCATCGGTGGGGCCACGGTGCCGACCGACCGGCCGATCGACGGCATCGACCAGACCGATTTTTTCACCGGCGCGCGCCCGGACTCGGCGCGGCAAGGCTTTCTGTTCTACATCAAGAACGAATTGCGCGCGGTGAAATGGCGCGACTGGAAGCTGCACTTTTATTGGGAGCCCGAGGTCAACGAAGGCAAGGGCAAGCTGGAATCCCCGTATCTGTTCAACCTGAAGCAAGACCCCAAGGAAGAAAGCGATATCTTGATTTTCAATACGTGGGTGCTCGGGCCGATGCTCAAGATGGTGCAAGCCTTCAACGCGTCTTGCGCGCAGCACCCCAACACCACCCCCGGTCGGGCTGACGGGGAATGAACGGCCCGCGATAGACGGCGCCAAGCACAAGGGGAAGTCATGAAGTTCGTCAATCGTTGCGCCATCATTTATCGCGCCATCGCGGCGGCCGGCCTGGCCGGCGCCGCTGCCTTTTCCGGGGCCGCGTCCGCCCAAGCCACGCTGCCCTGGCCGGCCAAACAGATCAACTGGATCGTGGGCTTCGTTCCCGGCGGCACGGCCGACGTGCTGACGCGGGTGGCCGCGCAAGACCTGGCGCAGCGCACGGGCCTTACGGTCGTGGTCGAGAACAAGCCCGGCGCTTCCGGCGCGATCGCGCTTCAGATGGTGGCCCGAAGCAAACCCGGCGACGGCTATCTGATTACCGTGCCCGGCCCGCTGATCTATCCCACCCCGCAGCCGGCCATCGGCAAGGAACTGGCGCCGGTGATGTTGATGGCGCAGGGGCCGATGGTGGTCGTGGGCCCGGCGCAGCGCGCCTTGCCGGGCTTGGCCGACGTGCTGGCCGATGCGCGCCGGCATCCCGAAAAGTGGAGCTACGGCAGTTCCGGCAACGGCACATCGCAGCATCTGGCGGGCGAATTGCTGAATCAGTACGCGGGCACGCACATTGTGCATGTGCCGTACAAGGGCGGCGGCCAGGCCGTGTCGGATGTGGCGGGCGGGCAGATTCCGCTGGCCATTCTTGGGTCGTCGCCGGTATTGCCGCAAATCAAGGCCGGGACGCTCAAGGCCTACGCCGTGACCACGCGCGCGCGGCTCGATGCCCTGCCCGATGTGCCCACCGTGGCGGAATCCGGCTTTGCGGGATACGAAGCCAGTCAGTGGTTTTCGGTGGCCGCCTCGCCCGGTATCGACAAGGCGGTGCTGGATCAGTTGAACGCCGCCTTACAGCAAACCGTGCAGTCCGACGCGTTCAAGACGGCGGTCGAGAACGCGGGCATGATCGCGGCGGGCGGCTCGCGCGCGGACTTGCAGCAGTTCATCGCAAACGACAGCGCCAAGTGGCAGAAGCTGCTGGACAGCGGTGCGATCAAGCTGGCGAACTGAGGCCATTCGCCGTGCCACAAGCGGGCGCGGGGAAGCGCCCGGTTGCGATTGGTGCTGCCATTGCTGCCGTCATTGCTGCTGCCATTGCTGCTGTCATTGCGACTGTCATTGGCGCTGCCCCCGCCACGTCCGCTACGTTGCCACTACCACCGCTTAACGCTGGCCTGCGCCCGTGCGCGGGTTGATGGCCGACAGGCGGATCAGCTTGATACCGCGCGCCGCGTGATAGCCGTGGATTTCCTTCACATCCAGCTTGCGCATGAACTCGATGGTGCTTGAATCGATGACCTGTCCCGGCACCATGATGGGAAACCCCGGCGGATAGGGGATGACGAAGTTCGCGGACACCAGCTCCGGGCCGTTGGCCAGCCGCTCGTCCAGGGCGGGGCTGGTCAAGGGCAGGTACTCGCATTCCGCTTCGTCGTAGGCGGCGAAAAACGCGGTGCGCATGTCGCCTTCCGCCGTTCTGCTGGCGGGATTGTCGCGATAGCCGTCATGAAACCGGCTGAAGTTGGGCAGGCTGGGAACGTCATGCATCAGGGCTTTGACCCGGGCGTCGAACTCCGGCCTGCCGGCCCCGTTGTCGGCGCCGAGGCGGGCATCGACCTCCTCTGAAATTTCAAGCAGCACCTTGATCAGCGCGGCGACATCGCTGCGGGTGTTGTTGATATTGCTTTGCAGCAGCACGCTGTTGCGCGAGGTCTTGTTCAACTGGATGTTGTATTTGGACGCCAGCAGATTCTTAAACGCCGTGCCGTCGAACCCCGCCGTGCCGCACACCAGCGTCAGGCGGGTCGGGTCCAGGCAGAATTCGTCATCCTTCAAGGCTTTCACGGCGGTCAGCCAATTGGCTCCGGGTTGCAGGTAGTCGACAAAGCCGGATGCGCGGAACCCGTCCGGGATCATTTTGTCGGCGCCCAGCACGCTGAAGTAACGGGAAATCAGCGGATGGCTGGCGACTTCGCGGCGGATGGCCAACGCGACCTCGATTGCGCGCATCACCAGTTCATAGCCTTCCAGCTCCATCTGGCGGCGAGCGACGTCCAGCGACGCAATGATCTGTGCATTGGGCGAAGTCGATGCATGGATGAACACGGCTTCGTGAAAGGCGGAAATATGATGTTCGTAGTCTTCGTCGCGGACCGCCACGATGGACCCTTGCCGCAGGCTGGACATCGATTTGTGTACCGAGTCCGTTTCGTACACGCGTATCCGCATGGTTTCCGGGTTGGGCACCAGTTCGCGTTCCAGCAGACGCGGGTCCTTGGGGTCCAGCTCGTCGCCCAGCTCTCGCACCTGCGCCTGCCAGGCGGCTGTGGCTGCCGGGTCGTCGCGCCATTGTTGCAGGGCGGCCGCCGCGCCCATGGCCGTGCGCGGGCGCAGAAAGGGCGACCACCGGGCAAAGCCGAACCAGGCTTCGTCCCACAAAAAGATCAGGTCCGGCTTGATGGCCAGGCATTCGGCCATGACCCGGCGCGTGTTGTAGATATGTCCGTCGAACGTGCAATTGGTCAGCGTCACCATGGCGACTTTGTGCAGCCGCCCCTCGGCCTTCAGGTCCAGCAAAGCCTGTTTGATGGTGCGCAGCGGCACCGCCCCATACATCGAATATTCCGTCATGGGAAAGGCTTCGACGTACAGCGGTTGCGCGCCGGACAGCACCATGCCGTAGTGGTGCGACTTGTGGCAGTTGCGGTCCACGATGACGATGTCGCCCGGCTTGGTCACCGCCTGATAAACCATCTTGTTGGACGTCGACGTGCCGTTGGTCACGAAGTAGACGTGGTCGGCGCCCACGGCGCGCGCGAACTTCTCCTGCGCCACCTTGATGTTGCCCGTGGGCTCAAGCATGCTGTCCAACCCGCCGGTGGTCGCGGAGGTTTCGGCCAGGAACAGGTTCAGCCCGTAAAACTCGCCAAAGTCGCGGATCCAGTTGGATTTGATGATGGACTTGCCGCGCGCGATGGGCAGGGCGTGGAAGGTGCTGATGGGGCGGTTCGCATAGCGTTTCAGGTTGTCGAAATGCGGGGTGGCCTGGCGGTCGCGCACGCCTTCCAGAATGTTCAGGTGCACTTCCATGGGCTCTTCGGCCTCATAGAACACCCGGCGTATGCAGTCGGCGGCCGGGTCGCCGGCCAGTTGTTCGACCTTGCGATCCGTCAGCAGGTAGATATCCAGCTCGGGCCGGATGTTGGCGATGAAGCGTGCCAGCTTGACGCCCGCTTGCCGCGTGTCGTCCGGCTGCGTATCCAGATGCTGGTAGGCCGCCAGAAAATCGCGCAGCAGCGGGGCTTCGTGGGTGGATGCAAAAGGCACGCCTTCGTAGATCACCACGGCTTCGATCTTGCCGTTCATGATCGTGGCAAGCAGGGCGTCTTCCACGCTGCCGACTAGAACGGGCTCATAGATCAGGCCATCGTCGGGTCGACGGAACTGGCGAATCTCTTGGCAAATGGCGGCCGTTCGCGACGCTGACATCGGCGTCACGAACAGGGTTTCGAAATAGGGCTGACGCCCGCCGTTCTCGCCCAGCCCCGCCGGCAGGCGGTCGGGGGCGTCGTACGAGGCGTCTTCGGCTACGTTCCACTCCGCGGCGTCATAGCGGTAGCTGCCCGACAGCATCGCGTTGCTCATGCGCAGTATCAGGCGCGCCGCGCCCATGGCGTCGCCCTCGGCCAGGCGCTCATCCAGCGCGCGCAGCAGCTGCGCGCCGGGATAGGCAAAGTAGGTCTCCATCGGGCGCAACGCGGCCAAC
>NZ_JBLVOL010000011.1:24475-53040 GCF_053543755.1 Achromobacter semiaridum
GCGCTGCGCCCGTTGCCGCCACGCGCTTGCGCCGCCCAGGCCTGCGCCTTGGCGTTCATGTCGCGCCACCGATCCATGCGCGCGGCCGAATTCGAAAACAGATGGTCCAGATCGCTGCCGTTGGTTTCACGGTTCATCATGGTGTACCCCTGGCGTTGCAAGGCGCGAAGCGCCCCGCGAATACGCAGAAAACGAAGAAGGCGGACAAAGAGTGGGCGTCGGGATGGGCGGCTTTTTCAGGAAAGCAGCATGATCACGATCATTCCCCAGATGGTCAGCAAGGTGTTGCCGACTGCGTAGGTGACCGTATAGCCCAGCCCCGGGACCTGGCTCTTGGCGGCTTCGCACACCATGCCGAGCGCGGCGGTGGTGGTGCGCGCGCCGGCGCAGATGCCCAGGATCAGCGCCGGATGAAAGCGAAACACAAACTTGGCCAACAACATGCCGACGACCAGCGGCACGGCCGTGGCGAAAATGCCCCACAGGAACAGGCTGATGCCCAGTTTCTGCAGGCCCGCCACAAAACCCGGCCCGGCGGATATGCCGACCACGGCAATGAACACGTTCAGGCCCACCGAATTCATGAACCACAGTGTCGGTTCCGGTATGCGTCCAAAGGTGGGATGAACGGCGCGAAACCAGCCGAACACAATGCCCGCGATCAACGCGCCACCCGCGGTGGAAAGCGTCAGCGGAATACCGCCGACATCGATAACGATCGCGCCAATCAACGCGCCGGCGGTGATGGCCAGCGATACAAACGCCACGTCCGTCACTGTCGTGGGCCGATCCACATAGCCCAGTTCCTTGGCGGTGATATTGATGTCTTGCGTGCGCCCGACCACGGTGATGACGTCGCCCCGGTAGAGCTGCGTTTTGGGCAACACGGGAATCTGCGTTTCGGTGGGGCCGCGCCGGATCTTTTTAAGAAACACGCCGCGCGCGCCCGGCCACCGCGCCAATTCCTCCAGCCGTTTGCCGTCCACCTTTTTGTTCGAGACGTAGATGTCCACGCCTTCGGTCTTGATGTTGAGCAGCTCGGGGTCTTCGACTTCGCGCCCGCTGGGGCCCAGGCGCAGAATCATCTGATCGCGCTTGCCGCCGATGACCACCACGTCGCCCGCCTGGATAAGCGTGGCCTGGTCCACTTCCATGATGTCGCCGTCACGCCGTATGCGCTCGATGAATGCGCGCACGCCTTCGCGGGTGCCGGCTTCAAGCTCACCGACTGATTTACCGATGAACGGACTTTCGGGCGCCACGGAATAGGCCCGCATCTCGAATTCGTGCCACTCGGTGGCGCCTTGCGCGGCGTTGCCCGCGCCCAGCATTTTTTCGTATTCCTGACAGGCCGCCACCAGATCGATGCCCAACAGTTTCGGGCCGATCTGCGCCAGGATGATGGCCGAGCCCACGGTGCCGAAGATGTAGGTCACCGCGTAGGCAATGGGCATGGCGTCCAGCAAGGCCTGGGTTTCTTCAGGCGACCGGCCCAGGCGGTTGATCGCGTCGGTAGCCAGCCCCATCGACGCCGAGATGGTCTGCGAGCCGGCCAGCAAGCCGGCGGCCGAGCCCAGGTCATATCCGGCAATGATCGCGGCGACGGCCGCAGCGCCTAATGAAAGCAGCGCCATGACCACGGCGAAAATGGCCTGCGGCAGGCCGTCCTTGGCGATGCCCCGCACAAACTGCGGGCCGACCCCGTAGCCGACCGCGAACAGGAACATCAGGAAGAACACCGATTTGACGTTGGGCGAGATCTTCACGCCCAGGATGCCGATGACGATGGCGACCAGCAAGGTCGCGGTCACAGCCCCAAGGCTGAATCCCTTGAAGCTCTTTCCCCCGATCCAGTAACCGATTCCCAGCGCCAGGAATATGGCGATTTCCGGATAAGCCTTAAGCGTAGAAACGAACCAGTCCATGGTCTTCTCCTCGAAGGGGCCACTAGATGATCTTGCTTCGTACAAACGCGGGCATACTGGCCTGCTGCGCTGCAACGGACGCGGCGGCGGGCATATCCGGCAAATCTAATCGCGGAAAAAAACGCGCGCCATACTCAGTCTTGGGTATGGCGCGGGCTGGGCGCGGGGCGCCTCGTTGCGGGGAGAGTCGGCGCAGGCGGCCGCCGGCAAGGCGGGCAGGCGCTTGCGGCTTACTTCACCACGTAGTTGTTCGCTTCCGCTTCACCCGACCACTTGCGCAGCGCCGCGATGAATTCCGGGCACACGTTGCCGTCTACGCTGGTGCTGGTAATGATGCTGTTTTCCATGCGCATCAGCACGGTGCATTCATACACGCGGGTGCGGTTTTGATAGTGGCCCGTGCTGTTGGTCTGAAAAACAGGCGTGGCGGCGGAGGTGTTGGTGGCGGGAATCATGCCCACCACTTGCTGGCTTGTGCCCGTGGTGACCCACTCGGTGTAGGGCGCCGCCTGGTAGTCGGACCATTCCAGTTCCATGGTGTTGCCCACCGCGCGCTTCTTGGATGGCTCGCCCAAGGCGGCGATGGCGTCGTTGATGGACCGGCCTTCCATGTTCTTGGCCACGTTCACGCTGGGCGAGAACGACAGGCCGGACTTGAACACATTGCCTAGCGACGGCAAACCCGAGCTACCGCCGTCAGGCATGGGCGCGCAGCCCGACAAGCCCAGGGCGGCGGCGATCAGGGTGGCCGGCAACAGCATTTTGCGGCGGGTCGAACAATGCAAGGGCGACGTCATGGTGGGCGGTCGGTGTTCCGTGGCAAGGGTCCGGTCGGCGTTTGCGGCCGGCGGGGAGTCGGGGATAACGCAGTCTGATTGTTTCTCTTCGTGACAGGCGGCCGGGGGGTGCGGGCAAGGCATCTGGCCGTCGGCGCGGTGCGGAGCGCCGATATGCGTAAGAAAAGTTCGACATTTTTACCGGAAAACGGGGCCAGCAATCTCATCACGGCATGTGAAATTTGTTACTCAATATGCCTGGAAGGCGGCAAATCTGGGGGACGGAGCCCGGCCGCTCTTTGCTAACATCGTCCCCGCTTCGCTCCCGGATTCCTTTCTTTCATTGACCACGACGATGATGCCTGCCCGCTTTCACCGATTGATCCGCGCTGCATTCGCCGCTATCGCGTTGCTGGCCGGTTTGGCTACAAGCCCCGCTCACGCCGACAAGCAGTTTGGCGGCGTCGCCACCGATGGCAATCACGACAAAACGTACTGGACCCTGCCCGAAGCGTCGCAAAAGGACGCCGAGGCCTCGTCGCTGGCCGAGTGCCGGCGCCAGGGCGGCAAGGACTGCAAGAAGTTGAACTGGTTTTCGGACAGCTGCCTGGCCTATGCGCGCAACTCGCGCCAGGATCTGTTTCCGGGCAACAGCGTGTCGTCCGAACTGGCCGCCAAGAAAGCCATGCGCCGCTGCACCGCGGGCAGCCCCGACGGCAAGTGCCGCCTGGTGACGCTGCCGTATTGTGTGGGCCCGGGCTACAGCGCCGCCGACCTGCAAGGCGCCAAGCGCGCCAAGCCCGCCGATGTGGAAGCGTTGTCCGCCAAGGTAAATGACCGCCAATACTGGGGCGCCGTGGCCGAAGGGGCCGACGGCGGCCTGGTCTATTCGGACGGCTACCCGAAAGAAGACGATGCCGTCTCGACGCTGCTGAAGTGGGAAGAATGCAAGGACTGCCGCAAGGTGCTGACCTATAAGGACACCTGCGTCGGCATGGCCTGGGTGAAGGGCAGCGAAGGGCGTGGCACGCGCTTCACGGCGCTGAACCCCGACCCCGTTGCCGCGCGCGAGCAAGCTCGCACGGCATGCTCGGCCAAGACCGGCGCACCGGCCTGCGTGGCAATGCTGCGCTGCTCGGGTCGCGCCTACATCGACGGCTACCCCGGCGAGGACGTGAAGCCCAAGTAAGCAGTCGGGGCGAAGCAAGACATCACTTATCCAGCCACGGCGCTTCCTTCCACAGCTTCTGGAATTCCGCCTCGCCGTTCGTCAATTCGCCGGCGTAGTCCGCGGGCGGCAGGTAGCGCAAGGGGGCGAACATCTCTTTCGCCTTGGCCTGGAACGCCGGATCATCGACCGTGCGCTTGACGGCATCCGTCAGCTTTGCCCGCACCTCGGGCGGCAAGCCCTTAGGCGCCGCCAGGCCGCGCAGCGACGCCAGTTCAAAGTCATACCCCTGTTCCTTGAAGGTCGGCACGTCAGGCAGCGCGGCGGATCGCGTCTTGCCCATCTGCCCCAGGAAACGCAGCGGCGTGCCGCCTTTCTGATACTGCAACGCCTCGCCTACATTGATGGCGCCAATGGTGATTTCGCCACTGGCCAACGCGCCACGCACTTCGCCCGCGCCCTTGTACGGAATGTGGCTCAGCTTCGTGCCCGACGCGCGCTCAAAACGCAGCATGGCCAAGTGGTCGTCGGACCCCGTGCCGGTCGTGCCCACGGTGACCTTGCCCGGGTTTTTCCTGGCGTAGGCCAACAGGTCGGCCAACGTCTTCAGTTCGTTATCGTTGCGCACCGTAAAGGCACCCGGGTCATCGATCAGGTTTCCCAACAGGTCGTAGCTTTGCCACGTGAAGTTGGACTTGCGTTCGATCGGGATGGTCAGCAGATTTGGCGTGTTGATGAAGCCGATGGTGTAGCCGTCCGGTTGCGCGCGGGCCAGTTCGGTAAAGCCGATGGCGCCGCCCGCGCCGGGGCGGTTCAGCACCACGATGCGCGCATCGTTGCCCAGGTACTTTTGCAAGAAGGGCGCCATCATGCGCGCCACCAGGTCCGTGCCGCCGCCGGGGCCGTACGACACGATCAGGTTGATGGGGTGTTCGGGGTAGCCGGCCGCTTGCGCGTTGCCCGCGAACAGGGTGGCGCCGGACAGCAGGGCGATGGACGCCGCCAGCGCGCGCAAGGTGCGGCGCTTGTTGTGGGGGGTTTGCATGGTGTCTCCTCTTGGGGTGGGTTGGCGGCTTGATGCCGCACTGTGTTTTTTCAGGTGCCGCGCACGGTATTTTTCAGAGGACGTGCACGGCGGGGCGCTACGACTGCAAGGCGGCAATGCGCGCCGCCGCTATCGGCCAGACCTCGGGGTTGACCAGTTGCGGCGGGCGCTCGCCGCGCAGCATGGCCGTCAATTGCTGCGCGGATGACCGCGCCACATTGCGACGGGCCTCATGCGTGACGCCGGCGGTATGAAAGGTGGCGACCACGTTCGGCAGCGCCAGCAGCGGCGCATCGCGCGGGGGCGGCTCTTGCTGCCAGACGTCCAGGCCCGCGCCGCGCAGATGGCCGCCGCGCAGCGCGTCGTACAGCGCGGCCTCGTCATGGATGCCGCCGCGCGCGGTGGATACGAACACCGCGTCGGGCTTCATGGCGGCAAAGGCGCGGGCATCGATCATGCCGCGTGTCGAGGCGTCCAGCGGACAGTGCAGCGACACCACATCGGCCTGCGCCAGCAGGTCGGGCAAGGACACCGGTTCCGCGCCGCGCGCACGGATGGTGTCGGCGTCCAGCAGCGGATCATGCGCAATGACGCGCATCCCGAATCCTTGCGCAATGCGCGCCACCCGCGAGCCGATCTGGCCGATACCCACCAGGCCGATCACCGTGCCGTGAATTTCATGGCCCATCAGATCCTCGCGCGAGAAGCCGGTGTCGTGGCGCAGGCGCTGGTGGGATTCGACCACGCGGCGCTGCACGGCCAGCAGCAGCGCATAGGTATGCTCGGCCACCGACGCGGCGTTGCCGCCCGCCTGGTTCACCACCGCAATTCCCGCTGCCGTGCAGGCGGGCACGTCCACCGTGTCGTAGCCCGCGCCGCCAGACGACACGCAGACCAGATCGGGGCATTGCGCAATCAGCGCCGCGTTGACGAACCACTGGCGCGGCAGTTCGTCCTTGGCGGCCGACACGTGGTAGGCGTGGGCCGAACGCAGCCCGGCCAGCGTGCGCGCGTCATCGCCGTGCGCGGGCAGCACCGACAAGGCAATGCCGGATTCGGCGCCGATGATCTCGTCGAAAATCGGGTTCAGCCACAGGTCAAGGCGGCACAGGCGTTTGGGAAAGTCCTGCAAGGGGGAACCGATATGCGGCATTGCACCTAGTCTCCGGTGGGCGGTCATCGTTTGAGGCGACTCTACGCGTGCGGACACCGGAGATAAAGCGAATAATTTTCTATTTCGTGGGAGACTTTTTCGAAACAGTGGCGGTGCGGGGGAAGCGTGCTACAGCATTCCGGCGGGCGCGCCGAAGTCCAGCGCGTCCTGCGCCAGCGCCCTCAGGTTGGCCAGCATGGGTCGCGTGTCGTCGCGCCGCCATTGGAAGGTATAGGGCAGGGGGCGCAAAGGCGGCAGGCCGGGCAGCGCGTGCAGGTCACCGCGTTGGATCATGATGCGCGCCCATGCCGTGGGCAGAAAGCCCAGGCCCAGCCCCTGCCGCAACATCCCCGCGATGGCGCCCCAGCTGTTGCAGCACTGGGTGCGGCCGGGCGAGACGCCTTGTTCGGTCAGCCAGTCGTCCAGCATGCGGATCACGCCGGAACTTTGCGGTTGCGTAATCAGCGTCAGCCCGGGCAGGTCGGCCACGGCCAGCGCGGCGGGGTCCGGCACCGCGCGCGGGGCGGCTACCCATTCGAAGGACGCGCTGCCGATCAGGTGCGAGGCTATGGACGCGCGCGAAGACGGCCCCGCGATCACGGCAAAATCCAGGTCGCCTTCTTCCAGGCCACGTTCAACCAGTTCGCCCACGCCTACATAGGGTTCGACCAGCAGGTTGGGATGCGCGCGCTGGATGTCGTCGATCAAGCGGGGCATCCATGTCATGGACGTCAGCTCGCCCGCGCCAAAGCGGCAGCGGCCGGAATAGGTCAGGTTGTTGCTGGCCTGCTGCATGAACTGGTCGGCGTTGCGCAGCAGGTCCTTGGCATGGGGAACCAGTTGTTCGCCCAAGGCCGTCAGGGTTGCGCTGCGGGCGCTGCGGCTGAACAGATCGGCGCCGATGGACGCTTCCAGTTCACCGATGCGTTTGGACAAAGACGACACCGAGATATTGAGCCGGTTGGCGGCAATGGCAAAGTTCTTGCAGGTGGCGGCCCAGTAAAAGGCTTCGAGTTGCTTGAGGGTCATGGCGGGGTCCGGGGTGGGGCCTGGGGAGAGCCCGGGCAGCTTCAGGGCGAAGAAAAGTGTAATAAGCAATATCGATAAAGTCACTTTATTCAAACAAGTGACGGGCCTATAGTCGTGCGCCATCGCCAAAACCACCGCGCGCAGGCCCTCGTATCAGGGGCCCGCCGCCGCCAGGAGACCGCCATGCCCGACCCGTTGCGCCATCTGCTCCGCCTTCAAGATTTCCAGGCGGCCGCAAAGAAGCGCCTGCCTGAACCGATCTACGCCTATGTGTCGGGCGCGGTGGAAGACGGGCAGTCCGAACGCGGCAACCGGCAGGCCTTTGCACACTACGGCTTTCGGCCCAAGGTGCTGGTGGACGTTTCCCAGCGAACCACTCGCGCCACCGTGCTGGGCCGAGACTACGCCGCGCCGGTCGGCGTGGCGCCCATGGGCATCGCGGCGTTGTCGAGTTATCGCGGCGACATCGTGCTGGCGCGCGCCGCCGCTGCCGCCGACGTGCCTTGCATCATGAGCGGGTCGTCGCTGATCCGCTTGGAAGAAGTGATGCAGGCCGCGCCGGGCACCTGGTTCCAGGCATACCTGCCGGGCGATGACGCGCAGATCAGCGCCTTGATCGATCGCGTTGCCGCCGCCGGCGTCACCACACTGGTGCTGACGGTGGACACCCCGGTGGCCGCCAATCGCGAGAACAACGTGCGCGCCGGCTTCTCAACGCCGCTGCGGCCCAGCGTGGGGTTGGCCTGGCAGGGCCTGACGCATCCGCGCTGGCTGTTCGGTACGTTTCTTCGCACGCTGTGGCGCCACGGCATGCCGCATTTTGAAAACAACTACGCCACGCGCGGCGCGCCGATTCTATCGGCCAACGTGCTGCGGGATTTTTCGGATCGTGGCCATCTCGACTGGCGCCACGTGGCGGCCATCCGCCGTCGTTGGAAAGGGAAAATGGTCATCAAGGGCATCCTGCATCCCGACGATGCGCGCACCGCAAAGGCCCATGGCATGGACGGCTTGATCGTGTCGAACCACGGCGGCCGTCAACTGGATGGCAGCGTGTCGCCGCTGTTGGCCCTGCCCGCTGTGGTGGACGCCGCGGGCGGCATGGACGTGATGCTGGACAGCGGCGTGCGGCGCGGGTCCGACGTGCTCAAAGCCATCGCGCTAGGCGCGCGCTGCGTATTCGTGGGGCGGCCGTTCAACTACGCGGCGACGGTGGCGGGGCAGCGCGGCGTGTCGCACGCCATCAAGCTGATCGTGGAAGAAATCAGGCGCAACATGGGCATGCTGGGCGTGGTGCAGTTGCGGGAAGTGACGCGCGACGCGCTGGTGCGTTTGCCGCCAGGGCTGGACGGCGAGGGCGGCGGGGGCAGCTAGGGCGGCGATGGTGGCGATGGCGGCCGGCGCGCCGGGACGGCAAAGGCGGCCGGGGCAGCGTGGGCAGCGGCGGCGCCATGATGTCTTAGCCTAGAATGCCGGCACCCTGACTTTACGCGGCTTCGTCCGCACCGCCACTGTGTTCCGTTCTTCCTGCGTTCTGGCGTGGCCTTGTTTGAAAATCTGGCGTCGCCGCGTGCTGGCCGGCGCCGTGGCAATGTGCGCCGTGATGCCGGCCATGGTGGCCGCACAACCCGCGGCCGGCAACACCGATCACCTGAAGGCCGTCGAGCCCCTCGGCGGCGATTTCGCGCTGGAAGGCTATCCAAGGTCGAACCTGCGCACCATCTTGTATCGCGGCAAGATCTACCGGCCCTTGAACGCCTATGAGTTCGTGCACGTCAAGCCTCTGGGGCCCACGCAAGGCGGCCAGCCGATGCTGCTGGCGGTGTCCAACGACATGATGGGCGTGGGCACGATCTTGATCGCGGTGCAAAACGGCACGCCGCTGGCGCGCGTGCTCAGTCCCACGGTGGACCTGCGCGACCCGGACCTGGGTATGCCGCAGCCCGGCCGGCAAGACGTGCTGCTTTTCACCGCGGGCTCGCGTGCGCTGGTGACCTCGACCGGGCAGGTGTTGTGGTTCGAACACAAGCGCCCGAAGGAATACATCTCTTCCATCCCGCTGTTGGTGTCGGTGTCGCCGGACAACAAGCAGGGTGCGTTGTTGTTGGACAACCAGATCCGGCTGGCGCGCGTCGATGATGGCCCTTATGCCAGTGTGCCGTTCACCAAGGACCGGCAGGCCAAAGCGTTCGCCGGTTTGTGGGACGAGAGCTCGCAAGCGGCCAAAAAGGCCCTGGACGCGGGACAGCGCATCGATCAACGGCGGCTATACAACAACTTGAAGGCGGCATGGATCAATCGGCATTTTGCATGGCGGCAGGGCAAGGACGGCTGGCAGTTCACGGGGCTGGACCTGACGTCCGCGCCCCTGCCGGCACTGAGCGCGCGGGAGAATTGACATGACGCACCTTGCAAAGCGATTGCCGCTTAAAGGCGTGGGCTTGCTTGGCGTAATGCTGTTGGCGGGATGCGCGGGCAGTGCCGTCATCTACGAAGAGCACGTGCGCACCGAAGACGCTAAGCCCCAGGACGTCGTCCTGACGCTGGACGTGACGTTTGCGCGCGCGCCCGATTTCGACCCGAAGCAGGACACCCGGGCAGGGCCGCCACCGCACGTGGAATATTCCGGCGGCCCCAGCCTGGACGTGCCGTTCTATCAAAAGGGCATCGGCTTTGACCTGGGCGTAGTGGGCGATCCGCGCGCCTTGCTGGCCTTGCCGTATCCGTCGCCCGCCACGCGCACCACGTCGGCCAAACTGAAGATCTTTGGTGAACGACGCGATGCCAGGCGGTACCGCTTTGTCGTGCTGCCCCGCGCCGGTTGGAACAGCTACAACAGCTACCAGGTGTCCTTCGCCATCAATGGCCGTCAAGAGGGCATGACGTTTGCCTACAGCACCAAGGCGGTGTGCGACAACACGTTCGACGTGACGACGCCCACCTATGGGTTCGGCATGTCGGTGTCTGCCAGATTGCCCGACGGCAAACCCGCTTGCTTGATGGCGTGCGACGCGCGGCCCGGCTACCCGGGATATTGCGCGTTCGGCGCCGACGTGGAGTCCATGCTGGTCCGCTGATGGCGGGCTGGGGCGGTCAGCCGCCCATGTCGTTCACCGCCCGTTGGATCAGCCCTTGCAACCACGCGAGCGCCGCGTCGGTCGGCGCGCGTCGGCTGCTGATCAGGTCAACGGCAAATGGGCCGGGGTCGACTTCAGGCGGCAAGGGCCGCAGGCTGAGGCTTTGCCCGGCCAGGCGCTGCGCCGCGCGGCGCGCCAACGTGGCGATCAGGTCCGTACCGGCCACGGCATGGGGCAGGGCGACGATGTGTGCAAACGTGCACGCCACGCGGCGCTTGCGGCCCAGGCGTGCCAGGCCGGCGTCCACCACCCCGCGCGCGGAGCCATCGTCGCTGGGCACGAACAGCGCGTGCGGCAAGGCGACGTAGCGTTCCAGGGTCAGCTTGCGGCCCCGCAGGCCGGGATGCTGCTTGTCGGCAATGCAGATAAAGGTCTCTTCGTATAGCCGCGTGGCGCGCATGCGCTTGGGCGGGCTCAGGTGGCCGCCGATGGCGATGTCCACGGTGCCGTTATCCAGCTGTTCGTAAATGGCGGCGCGGTCCAGGCGCGCAACGCGCAAGTCCGCCGCGGGCGCTTCACGGCGCAAGCGCGCCACGATGTGCGGCACCAGCACCACGTCGGCATAGTCGCTGGCGGCCAGCGTAAAACGCCGCCCCTGCGCCGCACCGGGGTCAAACCCCACCCCTTGCGCCAGCGCGCGCCGGATCTGATCCAGCGCACCGCTTACGGCGGGCATCAGCGCGATTGCATGGTCGGTGGGCTGCATGCCGTCGGCGGTGCGCACGAACAGCTCGTCGTTGAACAGACGCCGCAAGCGGCCCAGCGCGCTGCTTACCGAAGGCTGCGCGCGATGGATGCGCTGTCCGGCTAACGTCACGTTGCGCGTTTCGTACAGGGCTTCAAAAGCCACCAACAGGTTCAGGTCCACGGCAGATAGATTCATATGGTCAATAGTACGTATAGCGGATATCGATTTCAACAATTGGCGCTGTCGCTTCTACCATGGTCCGCATCGACACAAAAAGGAAGCTGGCATGGCAACCGTATTGATTACCGGCATTGAACCGTTCGATGGCGAAACGCTTAACCCCTCGTGGGAGGCCGCGCGCCGCCTGGACGGGCAGGCCGTGGCGGGCGCGCACTTGATTGCGCGCCAACTGCCCTGCGTCATCGGCAAGGTGGTGGATCGCTTGCGCCAGGCAATCGATGACGTGCAGCCGGACGTGGTGATCTGCCTGGGGCAGGCGGGCGGTCGGGTGGACGTGTCGGTCGAGCGCGTGGCGATCAACGTGATCGATGCGCGCATTCCCGACAACGAGGGCCGCCAGCCCGTCGACGAGCCCATCGTGGCGGGCGGCCCGGCGGCCTATTTTTCCACCTTGCCCATCAAGGCCGTCGTCCGCGACCTGCGCGCTGCCGGCATTCCCGCTTCGGTGTCGTCCACGGCGGGCACCTACAACTGCAACACCATCTTTTACGGCCTGGCGCATCTGATCGCCACGCAGCGGCCCGCGTTGCGCGGTGGCTTCGTGCACGTGCCTTACCTGCCCGAGATGGCCACGCGCCATCCCGGCGCGCCCAGCCTGGCGCTGGACGTGCTGGTGCAGGGCGTCAAGATCATGGTGGCCACGACGCTGGCGGTGTCGCAAGACATCAAGCTGGGCGCGGGCGCGTTGCACTGAACCGGCGGGCATCAACATGAATACAACATTGGCAAACGCCGACACTTTTGCGCTGGACGGCACGCCGTTCCAGCATCGCCGCGTGGTAGTGGACAGCCTGGGATATCACGTGGTGGAAGGGGGCACGGGGCCCGCGCTGATCTTGTTGGCGGGCTTTCCGCAAAGCTGGTACGCGTGGCGGCGCGTGATGCCGCTGCTGGCGCCGCACTTTCGCGTGTTCGCGGTAGACCTGCCTGGGCAGGGCGATTCCGACAAGCCACTGGATGGCTACGATACGCGCACCGCGGGGGAACGCCTGCATGCTTTGTTCCACGCGATGGGCCTGACGCGCTATGCGCTGGCGGGCCACGATATCGGCGCGTGGATCGCGTACCCCTACGCCGCCCGCTATGCGCACGAGGTCGATCACGTGGTGCTGCTGGACGCGAACATTCCCGGCGTCACCCTGCCGCCCGCCATCGAGCTTGGCGCGGATAACTGGCGCAGCTGGCACTTCCTGTTCAACAGCGTGCCCGACCTGCCCGAAGCCTTGCTGGCCGGGCGCGAGCGCATCCTGATCGAATGGTTCTTCTCACGCAAGACGGCCAACAAGCCGGGCGTGTTCAGCCGTGCCGACGTCGACGAATACGAACGCGTGTACCAGACCTTGGGCGGCCTGCGCGGCATGCTGGGCTACTACCGCGCCGAACCCGAAGACCGCGAGCAGAACCGCGCGCTACGCGATACGCCATTGACCGTGCCGGTGCTGGCGCTGGGCGGAGAGCAGGGCAGCGCGCCCGGCCTGCACCAAGCGCTTAAACCCCTGGCGCGCGATCTTCAAGGCGGCGTGTTGTCCGATTGCGGCCACTATCTGCCCGAGGAACAACCGCGAGAATTGGCGCGGCGCATGTTGGCGTTCTTGACGGACAAGCGCGCCTAGCCGGGCTATTTTCACATTGCGTATCGGTATTTGTTGCGCGCCGGCGCCGCCCCTATCCTGAATTTTTGCAAACACACAGGGGCGGCAAATGAGCACACTGGAACACACGCGGCTGGACATCCGGCCGCTGTCGGTTTTTACGGGCGCCGAGATTCACGGCGTGGACCTGACGCAAGCGCTGACCGACGACGAGGTCGAGCAGATCCGCGCGGCGCTGCTGCGCTGGAAGGTCGTTTTCTTTCGTGACCAACACATCGACCACGCCCAGCACCTGGCTTTTGCGCGGCGCTTTGGACGCCCGACGTCGGCGCACCCTTACGACGCGAATCCACCCGAGGGCTATCCCCAGATCCGCACAATTTCATCGCGGTCCACTACCGGGCGGCGCGGTGAACGCTGGCACACCGACGTAACGGGCGTGGTCAATCCGCCCGCCGGGTCCATTCTGCGCGCGGGCCGGCAAGTGCCCGCGTATGGCGGCGACACGATCTTCACCAATCTGGTGGCGGCTTATGAGCATTTATCGCCCGCGCTGCGCGCGCTGGCAGACGGCCTCTGGGCGCGTCACCAGTTTGGCGGCTACAACGGCGACTTCGACAACCAGACGGTCTATGCCCAACGGGTGCAGGCCAGCCCGCTGGTGTCCGAACACCCGGTGGTGCGCGTGTTGCCCGAGACGGGCGAGCGCGCGCTGTTCGTGAACCCCGGCTTCACGCGGCGGATCAAGGACGTCAATGAAGAGGAAAGCCGCCATCTGCTGAACCTGTTCTTTGAAGAAATCACTCGGCCCGAGTACACCGCGCGCTTCCGTTGGGAGCCCGGCAGCATTGCGTTCTGGGACAACCGTGCGACGGCCCACCAGGGGCCTGGTGACTTTGCTTATCTGGACACCGAGCGCGTGCTGTACCGCATCACCCTGGAGGGCGACGTGCCCGTGGGGGTGGACGGCCGGCATTCATCGGCCGTGCTGGGCAAGCCGTTCAGCGCGTTCGGCGCGGACACGGGAGCGACGGCATGAGCAGCAAACGCAAATCCGCATGGCGGCTGGGCCTGGGCCTGGCGGCGGGCGTGGTGGTGGGCGCCGGCTTGTTGAGCAACTTTGCCGGGTCGGCACCGGTGGCTTCGGAAGACGCCAACCGCTACCCGAACCGACCCGTCAAGATTGTGGTGCCGGTTGCGGCGGGCGGCAGCGCCGACAAGCTGGCGCGCACCCTGGCGCAAAAGCTGGGCGAGAAATGGCGCCAGAGCGTCGTCGTCGAAAACCAGCCGGGCGCCAGCAGCGCCATCGGCAACGCGGCCGTGGCGCATGCGCGCGGCGATGGCTACACGCTGCTACTGGCCGGCGACGCCTTGTCGCTGAACGCCTTGCAGGCCAGCGTGCCGTACGACCCGGTCAGGGACTTGCAGGGCGTGACCAAAGCCGTGGTGAATCCGCAGCTGCTGGTGGTGCGCCCCGGCCTGGGCGTGAAGACCTTTCAGGAGTTCGTGGCGCTGGTCAGGCAACGACCCGGCGAGATTTCGCTGGCCTTGCCGGGCGGCACGGGCAGCTTGCAGCACCTGGCGGTGGAACTCTTGAACGAGCGCATCGGTGCCAAGACCAATCAGATTCCCTACCCGGGCGGCGGGCCGGCCACGTTGGACGTGCTGGGCGGGCACGTGGACGCGATGTTGATCACGTTGGCGGCTGCCACCGAAAACGTGCGCAGCGGCAAGCTGGTGGCCTTGGCCGTGACCACGCCGACGCGCTCCAGTGCGTTGCCCGACGTGCCCACCATGCAAGAGGCGGGGCTGCCCGACTACGCGGTGGAAAGCTGGCAGGGATTTTCCGTACCGGCTTCGACGCCCCGCGCGGTGGTGGACCGCATCAACCGTGACGTCGTGGCGGTGCTGCGCGAGCCGGACACGACGGCGTTGCTGGAAAACCTGGGCTTCACCATCGCGGCGACGGCGCCCGACGCGGTGGACCAGACGGTGCGCGACGACATCGCGACGTACCGCCGCATCATCGCGTCAGCGGACGTGAAGCTGAAGTAGCACGCAGCCGCGCCGGACGCCCGGACGCCGGACGCACGGACGCCGGACGCCCGGACGCCGACGCCCGGATGCCGCCGCCCGGCTGCCGTCCCGGCCCGGACCTTCCGCATATTGATATCTGAAAGTCTTCTTTGTCTTGCCGGCCCGGCGCCCGCAGCATGGACGCACGTTCACATCAACCGACAACACAACACCATGACGATACGCAAAGCAGCCGCCCACCAGGCCGTCGGCATCGCCGGCGGCTACATCAGCCTCACCCTTACCCTGGCGCTGGCGCTTGCCGCCGGTGCGGCCCACGCCGACGCCACGCTGGACAAGATCAAGCAGCGCGGCACGGTCACCATCGGCGTGCTGGCCAACGGCGGCGTGTTCGGCTCGCTGGACCCGGCCACGCAGCAGCTGGTGGGCTGGAACCCCGAGCTGGCGCGTGAGCTTGCCAAGGGCCTGGGCGTGAAAGCCGAACTGGTGCAGGTGCAAACCGCGACCCGCACGCAATTCCTGATTTCGGGCAAGGTGGATCTGCTGATCGCCTCGATGGAACTGAACCCGGAACGCGCCGAGATCCTGGGCTATGCGCCTACGCCGTTCTTTCGCGTGGGCGGCGCGGCGGCCACGCTAAAGACCAGCGGCATCGCCAAATGGGAAGACCTGCGCGGCAAGCCGGTGTGCGTGTCGCAAGGCAGCAGCTTCGCCAAGCCCTTGTCGTCGGACTATGGCGCGGTGGTCAAGGGCTACAAGAGCTCTTCCGATTCACTGTTGGCGCTGCGTGGCGGCCAGTGCGTGGCGGCGGTGCACGACTCTACGTTGATCCATCCGCTGCTGCGCAACAACGCGGAATGGGCCGACTACCACGCACCCATCGCGACCGAGGTGCTGCCCGCCAATTCCGTGGTGTGGACGCGCAAGGGCGAAGCCGACACGATTGCCGCCGTCGACAAGGTGGTGCAGGACTGGCACCGCACGGGTTGGCTGATTGCCACCGAAAAGCGCCTGGGCATCGAGCCCGCCCAACCCTTGTTGCAGGAACTGCACGCCAAAGCCAGGCAGGGCGGCTGAGCACGCCTGAATACGGATCGGACATACGAAGATGAAGCATCTGGGCAAGAGCAATTCGGGCAGGAACAATTCAGGCAACGCGGGCTCGGCTAGGGATCCCCGTGTGCTCACCGACGGTGATGCCGGCAAACCAATCGCGCTGCCGTCACGCGCCGCCATGGCGGTCGCGCTGGTCGCCGGTTTGGCGACCTTGGGCGCGGCCGGCATCGCGCACGCCGACGCCACGCTGGACAAGATCAAGCAGCGCGGCAAGCTGGTGGTTGGCGTGGACGGCGCCAGCCCGCCGTTCGGCATTCTGGACCCGGCCACCGGCAAGGTCGGCGGCTTTCAAACCGACCTGGGCGCGGACATCGCCAAGCGGCTGGGCGTCACGCTGGAAACGGTGCCGGTCACCGCATCCACGCGCGTGCAGTTCCTGCAAGCCGGCAAGGTGGATCTGCTGATCGCCAACATCCAATGGACCCAGGAACGCAGCGAAATTCTCAGCTATGCGCCCACGCCCTACAACCTGGGGGGCGGGGCGGCCATGGTGTCCAAGAAAAGCGGCATCAAGCGTTGGGAAGACTTGAAGGGCAAGGTGGCGTGCGTGTCGCAGGGCAGCAACTTCGCCAAGCCCTTGCAGGACACCTATGGCGCCGTGGTCAAGGGCTTGCGCAATATTCCGGAATCGTTGCTGGCGTTGAAGGGCGGCAGCTGCGACGCGTCGGTGCACATTCAGCCGGCGCTTTACGAAACGCTGCATGGACCCGGCGCCGGGCAATGGAGCGACTTTGAACTGGCCACGCAGGACCCATTGATTCCGTCGCCCACGGTGATCTGGACGCGCCGTAACGAGGCCGACACGCGCGCCTTTGTGGACGGGGTCATCCGCGACTGGTTGACCACGGGCCTGCTGGTGCAAGAGGCGGAACGCCATGGCGTTCCGGCCGACTACCTGAAGCAGGCGAGCGCCCAGGCGCGTGCCGGCCGGTTCGACAGCGCACCGCCCGAGGCCAACGCCAAGCCCTGACCCCGACGCCGACCCTTGACCCCGACCCTTGACCCCGACTCTTGACCCCGGCCCTTGACCGCAAATCACGATGCCACGGGTCCATCGACCGTAAAGGAAGTGACATGACCACCACCCTGTTCCCCAACGCGCTGTCGCGCCGCGCCCGCAGCGCGCAGCTGTCGCCCATTGCCGCCGCCGGCGCACGGGCGGCGCGGCTGGCTGCCGAGGGCCGTTCCATCATCGTGCTGACCTCGGGCGAACCCGACTTCGACACGCCCGATGCCATCAAGCAGGCGGCCCGCGACGCGCTGGAACAGGGCCAGACCAAGTACACGCCCACCGCGGGCACGGCGGCATTGCGCCGCGCGGTGGCGCAGGGCTACCGCCAGCGTGACGGGGTGGACGTGGATCCCTCCAACGTCATCGTTTCCAACGGCGGCAAGCAGGTGATCTACCTGGCGCTGAACGCCACGCTGGACGAGGGCGACGAGGTGCTCGTGCCCGCCCCGTACTGGCCCACGTTTCCAGACGCGGTGCGCATCAACGGCGGCCAGCCGGTGGTGGTGCCCACGCGCGCCGAACAGGGCTTCAAGCTGACGCCGCAGAGCCTGCGGCAAGCGATTACGCCGCGCACCAAATGGCTGATCCTGAATTCGCCCGGCAACCCCTCGGGCGCCGTCTATACCGCTGACGAGCTGGCCGCGCTGGCCGCCGTGCTGCGCGACGCCCCGCACGTGCTGGTGCTGTGGGACGAGATGTACGAAACGATCTGGTTCTTGCAGCCGCCCGTGTCCCTGCTGCGCGTGGCGCCCGATCTTGTCGACCGCACGCTGTTGGTCAACGGCGTGTCCAAGGCGTACGCCATGACGGGCTGGCGCATTGGTTGGGGCACGGGCCCCAAGCCGCTGATTCATGCGCTGGAAGCCGTGCAGTCGCAGGTGTCGTCCGGCCCCAGCTCGTTGGGGCAGGCAGCGGCCTTGGCCGCATTGCAAGGGGCGGCGGACGACTTTGTGTTGAACGCGCGGCAAGCGTACGCCGCGCGTGCGCAACGCGTGGTGGACGGCTTGGGCGCGGTGCCGGGCTTGCAGGTGCACGCGCCGCAGGGCTCGTTTTTTGCATGGATCGGCGTGGCGGGCCTGATCGGCGCGCTGCGCCCGGACGCGCGCCGCATCGAGCACGATGGTGACGTGGTGGACTGGTTGCTGGAGTCGGCAGGCGTGGCCGTGGTGCAGGGCAGCGCCTATGGATTGTCGCCGTATGTGCGGCTGTCGTTCGCCGCTTCCGACGCGAATATCGACGCGGCCATCGTACGCATCGGCCAAGCCGTCGCTACGTTGGCGCCCTTGGCATCGCTGGAGGCCGCTGCATGATGGACAAGGTGTTGCACGCCTGGGTCGATGTCTTCAAGCCGCTGGGCTTGAACTACAGCTTTGTGCTGGACCCGGGCGAGCTGTCGGCGTTCGGGCATGGCCTGCTGGTGACGCTGCAACTATGCGCATGGACCATCCCCGTCAGCCTGTTGTTCGGCGTGCTGATCGCGGCGGGGCTGACCAGTGGCCGTCGGTGGTTGGCGGCACCCTTGCAGGCCTTTGTGGAAGTCACGCGCAACACGCCCACGCTGGTGCAGCTGTATTGCGCCTTCCTGGTGTTGAACATGCTGATCACGCAGAAGCTGGGCGGCGGCAATCCCATCACGCCCTTTGCCTGGGTGGTGATTGTGGTGGCGCTGCACAAGGGCGTGTTCCATGCGGAAGCGCTACGCGCCGGCATCCAGGCCGTGCCGTCGGTGACGATGGAGGCCGCGCGGTCGCTGGCGTTTACAAGGCGCCAGATCCTGACTCAGGTGCAACTGCCGCTGGCCGTGCGCTTTGCCTTGCCGGCGCTGGTCAACAACCTGGTGGATTTGGTGAAGATGACCGCCATCGCGTCTGCCATTGCGGTGGGTGACGTCACGTATGAATCGATCATGATCTGGTCGCATCGGGACAACGTGCTGGAACTGCTGCTGTTGATCCTGCTGTACTTCGGCCTGCTGACCTGGCTGGTGAGCGTGGTGGGCCGTAGTCTGGAAGACCGCCTGAGGATGCCCGGCTATGGCCAATGATCTTGCCTTCAAGGGCGCCGACGCCCAAGCTCCCGGCCGCGGCGGGGATCAAGACGGTCGGCCCGCGGCCGCCGGGTTTCTACCCACGTTCCTGTCCTCGTTGTTGCCCGCCTTGCTGCGCGACCCGTGGTTCGTGCTACTGCTGGGGCTGGTGGCGCTGGGCATGACCTGGGCCGTCACCGGCACCACGCCTGAAGCCGTGGCGGCGTTATGGCACTGGTCGCCCGCCTTGCTGCGTGGCCTGGGCGTGAACGTCCAGATCAGCGTGCTGGCGATGGCGCTGGGCACGCTGGTGGGGCTGGTGGTGGGCGCGCTGTCGCTGTCGCCTTCATGGCTGCTGCGCCGGTGCACGCGCGCCTACGTGCTGCTGTTTCGCAACGCGCCGATTCTGGTGCTGGTGTATTTCACCACCTACGTCTTCCCATTCGAATTGAATTTGGGCGGCTGGTATGTGCCGTTTCCCGATTGGATCAAGGTGGTGATCGGCCTGGGGCTGCCCGCCAGCGCCAACGTGGCCGAGATCTTCCGGGGCGCCATCCAGTCGATCCCCAGCGCGCAGTGGGAAGCAGCGCAGTCGCTGGCCTTCAGGCGTACCGAGATCTTTCGCATGGTGGTGTTGCCGCAGTGCGTGCGGCGCATGTTGCCGTCGTGGATGAACCTGATGGCCAGCATCACGATGAGCACGTCGCTGGCGTCGCTGGTGGGCGTGCACGACCTGGTGGATACCGCCACCGTCGCCAGCAACACCGTTGCGCGCAGCGACTTCACCATTCTTGTTTATTTCACGCTGTTGGCGCTGTTTTTCGCCTATTGCTATCCCATCGCGCGTTGGACGCGGTACCTGGAACGACGCCATGAACATCATTGAACTGAATCCGCTGGTCAGCCTGCGCGACGTGCACCTGGCGTTTGGCGACACCGAGGTGTTGCGCGGCATCGACGTCGAGGTCAAGCAAGGGCAGGCGGTATCGATCATCGGCCCGTCGGGCTCGGGCAAGTCCACCATCCTGCGTTGCATCACCGGCCTGTTGCGTCCGCAGCGCGGCGCGATCCAGGTGGGCGGCGTGCGCGTGGACGGGCTGAAAACAGAATCCGACTTCATCGCCTTGAGAAAGCGCGTGGGCTTCGTGTTCCAGCAATACAACCTGTTCCCGCACCTGAGCGTGCTGGAAAACCTGGTGATCTCGCCCGTGAAGGTGGCCGGGCTGCCGCGCGTTCAGGCCGAAGCCCGCGCGCGTGAATTGCTGGCCAAGGTGCGCATGGAACACAAAGAAAACGCGTATCCCGGCGAGCTGTCCGGCGGGCAGCAGCAGCGGGTGGCAATCGCCCGAGCGCTGGCCCTGCAACCTGAATTGATCTTGTTCGACGAGGTGACCTCGGCGCTGGACCCTGAAATGGTCGGCGAAGTGCTGACCGTAATCCGCGATCTGGTCCAGGACGGCATGACGTGCGTGCTGGTCACCCATGAAATGCGCTTTGCGCAAGAGGTAAGCGACACGGTGTACTTCACCGAGGCCGGCCGCATCGTGGAATCCGGCTCGCCCACGCGCATTTTCGGCACGCCTGACAGCGACCGTACCCGCGCCTTCTTGCAGCGTTCGCTGGGCGCATCGCCCGCCCGCCGGTCCACGTCCGATCCGATCGCGAACGCGCTGTCTTTCGACCCGCTGCGCCTGGCGGTGTAACCCACAAGGAATCCCATGATGACTTTCCCCTCCGCAGTGTCGGCAGCCTTACAAGAGGCGCGCGCATGAGCCTGGATCACGCCCACGTTCAAACCCGGCTGGTGCACGCCGGTTCCCCGGCACTGACGCAGGGCGCGGGCCCGGTCAACGTGCCCGTCGTTCGCACCAGCACCGTGCGTTTCGCCGACACCGCCACGCAGGCGGCGCTTAACCAGCAACGCGCGGCAGGCGACCGCGTTGCCACGTACGGCCGCCATGGCCTGGACACGCATCAGGCGCTGGAAGAGGCGGTGGCTTTGCTTGAAGGCGGCTATCGAACGGTGCTGGCGCCGTCCGGTCTGGCCGCGATCACGCTGGTGCTGCTGGCGACGCTTGCGCCGGGCGACCACGCGTTGGTGGCCGATAGCGTGTATTCGCCGGTGCGCAAGGTCGATAAGTCTTTGCTGGCGCGCTATGGCATCGAGGTGGAATATTTTTCACCGGGGCAAGATGCGCTGGAACCGTTGATCCGGCCCAGCACGCGGCTGTTGTACCTGGAGTCGCCCAGTTCGCTGCTGTTCGAGGTGCTGGACTTGCCCGCGCTGGCAGCCACCGCGCGCCGTCATGGCCTATGGGTGGCGGCGGACAACACCTGGAGCGGCGGCCTGTACTACCAGCCGTTGGCGCTGGGCGCGCACATCTCCATCCAGGCCGCCACCAAATACCTGGCCGGCCACTCGGATGTGATGATGGGCGTGGTGACCGTGGACAGCGCCGAACTGGCGCAGCGGATCGGCGCCACGTACGACGCGCTGGGCTTGTCGGTGGGCGCGGACGATGCCTATCTGACGCTGCGCGGCCTGCGCACGCTGGATGTGCGGCTGGCGCGCCATCAGGTCAATGCGCTGGCCGTGGCGCAATACCTGGCCACGCACCCGGACGTGTCGCGCGTGTTTCATCCCGCTTTGCCTGATGACCCCGGCCACGCGTTGTGGCGGCGCGATTTCAGCGGTGCAAGCGGCTTGGTCTCTTTCGCCTTCGACCATCCGGACCCGACGGCGGCGTCGCGCTTCATCGACGCATTGCGGTACTTTTCGATCGGCGCGTCCTGGGGCGGTTATGAAAGCCTGGCGCTTGAAGCCGCGCCGCAACGGCTGGCGGAACACAGTCTGTGGAAGCAGGTGCCTGGGCAGCAATCCGTGGTGCGGCTGCATATCGGCCTGGAGAGTCCGCAAGACTTGGTCGGCGACCTTGAGCGTGCCTTCAGCAGCACGCGGGAGGCTTTGCGACGCAGCGCCTGAAGCGTCTCGTAAACCTCAGCGCAACCATAAAAAGACACGCGCGCGTATTTGCTAATAAGCGGCGCGCTTTAAGGTTTCTGGCTATGTAGAAGCAATTACAACCTCTTTGTCCGGTTGTGCCTTCGGGTACTAAGATTTGCCCTGTTTCATGGCTGGCAGCAGGGCATGACTTCACTTCTTTCGATCGATTCGGTACAGCTTCCATTTCTGTCGCGCCGGCTTCATGCCGTGCGCGAGTTCTATCACCGTGTCATCGGTCTGGACGAGATGCCCACGCAAGGCGACCAGCGCCTGCTGTTCTCGCTGGGTGACGCGACGTTATCGCTATCGCCTGTCCATGAGCTGAGCGGTGGCGTCAAGCCGGACTACCTGGCGCTGAAGACGCGCGCCTACGACGAGATCCTGGCGCGGTTGCGTCAGGCCGGCCATTTTCCGGTCTGTTCCAAGCCCGACGCATCACCGCGCGTGATGTACGTGAAGGATCCGTCCGGCAACCAACTTGCCTTCCTGGGCTGAGGGCGCGCGATGAACTTCCAGCAATTGCGTTCCGTGCGCGAAGCCGTGCGCCAGGATTTCAACCTGACCGACGTTTCGGAAAGTCTGCATACGTCGCAACCCGGTGTCAGCCGGCAGATTCGCGAGCTTGAGGAAGAAGTGGGCGTGGACATCTTCGTGCGCTCGGGCAAGCGGCTGATCGGCCTGACGCCGCCCGGCGCGCTGATCTTGCCCTTGGTCGAGCAAATCCTGCAATGCGCGGACAACATCCGGCACGCGGGCGCCGAATACGCCGACAGCCGCCAGGGCGTGCTGTCAATCGCGGCCACGCATTCGCAGGCGCGCTACGCCTTGCCGCCGGTGGTCAAGGAATTTCGCCAGCGCTATCCCGAGGTGGTGCTGCACCTGCATCAGGGCTCGCCCAAGCAGGTGTCCGAAATGCTGCTGGAAGGCGAAGCCGATATCGGCGTGGCAACCGAAGCCGTCGCCAACTATCCCGGTCTGGTGAACCTGCCGTGCTACCGCTGGAGCCACAGCATCATCGTGCCGCGCGGCCATCCGCTGGAAGGCCGGCACGACGGCATCAGCCTGTCGCAATTGTCCCGCTATCCCATCATCACCTATGGCCAGGGCTACACCGGCCGCGCCCACATTGACGAGGCCTTCGCCCGCGCCGGCATCACCCCGGACATCGTCATGACGGCCATGGACGCCGACGTGATCAAGACCTACGTGGAACTGGAACTGGGCGTGGGCATCGTGGCCGCCGTGGCCTGGGACCCCGAGCGCGACACCCGGCTATGCGCCATTGACGCCCGCCACCTGTTCGAAATCAACCTGACCCGCCTGGCCATCCGCCGCGGCGCCTGGCTGCGCGGCTACGCGTTCCACTTCATCGAAATGTTCGTCCCGACGCTGACGCGGGAAGTGGTGGAACGGGAGTTGAAAGCGGAGGGGTGAGGGGCTGTGCGGCCGGCGTTTCGGCCTGGCAACGACGCCGCGCTGCCAGATCACGCGGCCATGCGATGGGCTTTGTGAGATCGACGGAGCCGCTTCCCCAGCCTTGAAATAGCGCCGCGAACCGGTTTTTGCAAGGGTGTACCACCAGCCGTCCGACGGGATGTCTTCGCCGACGAGGATATGTGTGGGCGTGGGTTCGTTCGGCGCGGCCCCGGGTGTCCGGCCTCGAATTTCAGGCGTGGGCCAATCACTGCCGTCATCGAACCGGCCAAGCCAACGCTGCGTGTCGGAGCGATTGAAACGCTCATTCGGATCGCCATCCCATTCGCCAAAGCCCACCAGGTCCAGCAGGGGATGGCGGATACGGCGAAGCAAACGGTTGGCCAACACGGGGAGGTCGGGCACGCCGTTTTCGACGGGGTAGAGTTCCGGTTGCGGGCCAAGTTCGATCCACTGGCCGCAGTGCAACGAGTCGATGCGGACGCGCATCCCCTAAATCACGTCTTCAAGATCGAGTGCACTTCTTTTTTCCGCTGACCGATCTGCGCCAGGGTCTCGGCGGCTTCAATAGCGGTTTGTGCGGTCTCATAGGCGGCATAGGCGCGATAAGCGCGGTAGCCCCAGATGAGAGCGGCGGCGACAGGGGCGGCCATTGGGTTCTCCTGATGTGGGGATGCGGCTATTAACCCGGGGGCGTCCCGATGATGGACTTGCGGGTCGGCCAATCGCTGTCGTCATCGAACCGGGCCAGCCAACGCCGGGTGTCGCGGCTATCGAAGTGCTTGCCGGGTTCTGCGTCCCGAGGGCAGGAGCCGAGCAGATCCAGTTGCGAATGGCGGATATTGCGCAGCAGGCGGTTGAGCACAGCGGGCAGTCTGGGCAGGCCCTGTTGAACGGGATAGAGCTCCGGCCGGGGTCCCAGTTCGATCCATAGTCCGCAATCCAGGGATTCGATACGGATCAGCGGGTCGGCAAGGTGGGCCGCCACATCGCGGCGGGAGGTGCCGAGCTTTTCGCGCCAAATGTCAGACAGAAAGAAGCCCCAAGTGGGCGGCCGTATGCCGGACGGCAGTTCGGCTGCGCGCATCATGCCCGGCGGGTGGTCGATGTCCAGGCCGTAGAAATGCGCTGCAAGCGCCCGATTCAGGATGGCCGCTTGTGAACGCATGCCAGGTCCCAAAGGGTTCGCGACCGCAAAGCCGCTATAGACCTGCGCGGGCGTCAGATACGCAATGCTCTCCAGCACAAACTGCCTCCACTCGTGCTGGTGGTCCAGCCACCACTGCCAACAAAAGTAAAACTGTAGAGACGAGTAATACGGTTCTTTCCCCGCGATGGCGGGTGCGCGGCGCAAATATGCAGAATGCCCGGGTGAAATCTGGTGGTTTTCCTGGTCCGTGAAGTTGACCGTAAACACTTGGTCAACCGGGCAACTGCGGGCCCACTCGTGTAGTTCCTCCAAGCGAATCGAGCCATATCCAAGCAGCCGCTCGGAACGGGGGTGGGTAGCTATCGTGTAAGGGTGTCCTAGAAGTCGCGCGAACGCATCTTGTACGTCGAGCATATCCAAGGTGGTCCGCAAGCTCTGGCCGGGCAAGTAATGAAGGTAGAAGGTGAGAAAGAAGCGAGGCCAAAGGGGAAATGAACCGTTATCAATGGCGATACCAGGCCACGGTTTCAACGCATCAACCCCGCACGTCAGATCGTTATCGTTGAGGAAAGGAGGGCGTGTATTCATTTTTCGCTCCTGCGTGAATGTTGGGCCTTGGTGCTTGATGCGTACGCCGGCCCGTGTCGATGACTACGCCGGGAATCTGCCGGCGTGTTCGTAGCCAACATGGGAAGCAGTCGCCGATGGGTTTGCGGGGTGCGGCGGAATCTCGAAGCATCGCCCGATCGGCGGTTCCGTTGTGGTTCGGTTCCGACTTCAATGGCCTTTTCCACGACAACAAGTTAGCGGTAGCGTCGGTAGATGGGCGGTATAGGTGATGTAGGCGATATAGGCGGGATATCCGGGATAGGCGGGATTGGTGGGATACAGCGGTAGCCCCAGACGAGGGCGGCTGCGGCAACGGGGGCGGCCATGGCTTGTCTCCTAACGCAAGAAAGAAACCAGTGCCCACGTCACGTCCTGCCCGTTCACTTGTGGCAGGGGGGCTTGATAAGCGAAGGATTGCGGACCCGTAGGGTGTTCTTCGCAGGTCCACGTGCCGGGATAGGGGCATGGCTGCCCGGACCGCACGCGGACAGCGGCGCTTTGGGCGGTGTCGTGCATCCAGTGCCAGGTAAGGGACCGGCCTTGATATGGCGGCAGCGCCTCATGTTTCGCGACCACGCACAGGACTTCGCCTTTTTTGTCGCCACGCCATTGACCACCCCGTGGGGCCAGCTGGCCGGTTTCGGCCTGGCGTGCCGCGTCGGCTTCGGGTGGGCGTTGATCGATGTCGCGTTGCCAGATGACGCGGCCGCGCGATGGGCCTTGATGGATGGCTGGCGCCGGCTGTCCCGCCTTGAAGTATTGGCGCGAACCTGTCATTGCCAGCGTGTACCACCAGCCGTCCGACGGGATGTCTTCGCCGACGACGACGTGGGTGGGGGTGGGTTCGGCAGGCGCCGGGCTTGGGGTGCGGCCTCGGATCTCAGGGGTCGGCCAGTCGCTGTCGTCATCGAACCGGCAAAGCCAACGCTGCGTGTCGCGGCGATCGAAGCGCTCGTTCGGGTCGCCGTCCCATTCGCCGGCGCCCACGAGATCTAGTTGCGGGTGCCGGATGCGGCGCAGCAGGCGGTTGAGCATGACGGGTAGTTCGGGCACGCCTTCTTCGACGGGATAGAGTTCCGGTTGCGGACCGAGTTCTATCCATTGGCCGCAACTTAACGTATCTATGCGGATACGCGGATCGGCTAGGTGGGCGACAACATCGTCGCGCGAGATCGCCAGCTTCTCGCGCCAAATGTCGGACAGAAAGAAGCCCCAGGTGGGCGGGCGTATGCCGGAGCCCAACTGAGCGGGGATATCCATCGCAAATGGATAGTCCGTGTCCAGTCCAAAGAAATGAGGCGTCAGGGCCCTGTCCCAAACCGCAACTTCGGAACGCATGCCAAATTCCAAAGGATTGGCCATAGCGAAGCCGCTATAAACCTGTGCGGGCATCAGGCGAGCGATGCTGTCGAGCACGAATTTTCGCCAGTCATCCCTGTTGTCCAGCCACCATTGCCATCGGAAGTAGAACTGAATCGACGAGTAATACTGGAGTTGGTCCCCAATGGTGGGTTCCCGCCACAGGTATGCCGAATGCGTGGGCGAGCTCTGGTGGTTCGCCTGGTCAGTGAAGTTCGCCGTGAAGGCCTTATCCAGTGGCGTCTTTCTTGCCCAGTCGCGCAAGTCGCCCAAGCGAACCGATCCGTACCGATGTGGTCTTTCTGAACTTGGGTGGGTGGCTATCGTGAAAGGCCGGCCGACCAGTCTTTCGAATGCCTCGTATACGTCCACCATGTCCAGCGTCGCGCGCAAATAGTGCGCGGGGTCGTAATGGAAATAAAAGGTAAGAAACGGGCTGGTCGACAGCTCGAACGACCCATTGTCGATGGCGGTATTGGGCCAGCGTTGCAGGTCTTCGATCATGCCCGCCAGATCTTCGTCGCTGATGAGTGGATGGATGGTGCTCATTTGCCGCTCCTGGGTGAATGACCGGCCTTTCCACGCGAGCTGCCCCGGTCTGGTCGATGCCCCGTGCAGTCCTCTGGTACGCGAAGGAGCGCGACCTTGTGGGTGTCGCCGTCCATCAGCCTGACGTAGTCTTTCATTTGGGCGGGCTTCGCCCGGTCGCTGGGAAACTTGATTTCGACCGCCGCGAATACGTTCTCCACGTCGAATGGCTGCTGCCGGTATTCCACAATGACCAGATCAGGCGCCAGGCTTCCTCTAGGGCGCGGCCAGAAGGGGAAGTACTGGCTGATGCGCTTCGGACGTGTCGAAGGCTCACCCAACATCGCCTTGTACGACGTGCCGTCGTAATTCGGCTCTGCCTTCAGCGGGCTTTGCCAGGCCAACAAGTCATCAACCACTTCAAACACCAACGACGCGGTGGTTTGTTTCAGTGCGATATCTATCGTGGTCTCAATAACATTGCCCGGGATCTTCTTGCGCAGACGCCTGGGAACCGTCAACGGCGACTTCAGCGCCCATTGGCATACCGTGCTGATCACTGGCCGAAAGGGGATCTTGCGTTCGATGTACTGCCGGTAGGTCACGTTTTCGCTACGTCCGCGCGACACGGTGCTGTTGCCGCCAGTGCGCACAAAGGTCGAGCTTTTGATATCGATTTCCTCTTTCATGCTCTGAATCACGTCCTTGAGAATGGCTTGGACTTCCTTCTTGCGGTCACCGATCTGCGCCAGGGTTTCGGCGGCTTCGATGGCGGTTTGCGCCGCTTCGTGGGCGGCGTAGGCGCGATAGGCGCGGTAGCCCCAGACGAGGGCGGCGGCGGCGGCGGGTGCGGCCATCAGGTGTCTCCTTCAATGTGGGAATCCAGAAAGGCTTGGTCCATCGGCCCGTGCTCGGCGTGATGTGGATTGATGTCGTCCACGCGTTCCGCGAGCTGGCCGGGGTCGTCTGGGATCTTCTGGTCCTCGCGCATGATCGTCTTGTAGGTCTGCACGTCGCGGGCGCGCGGGGTGTCCAGAAAATCCGTCGCGCCGTCGTTGTCGGTGGTGCCTTCCAGGAGCAGCGTGGCGCCTGTCATGACGCGGTACCGATAACGTTCGAACAGGCGGGTGTCGGTCTTGTGCAGGCGGAACCGGCCGGCGTAGTCGCCGGCGGCGACGTCGGGGGATTTGAAGGCGGGCAGGGTGGCGCTTTGGCCGCCTGGGCCTGAGAAATTGTGCGAGGCCGCCTTCACCGTAAACGTGCCCGGCATGCCCAGTTCGATGTTGCCGTCGGCAATCTTGATCGTCGCCCCGCCGCACAACAGCGTGATGTGTTTGTCGGCGGCGACCAGCACGTGTTGTTGGCTGGACGTGATTTCCGCGCTTTGATCGGCCTGGATGCGAATGGCGTTGTGCTGCGCCTGTAGCAGCAGTTCGCCTTGATGCGCGATCTGGCGCAGGGCACCGCCTTGCGAGAACAGGCCCAGGTCACCGCCCGCGTTCAGCACGATCTTGTCGCCCGCGCTGACCTGCTGATG
>NZ_JBLVOL010000012.1:0-52218 GCF_053543755.1 Achromobacter semiaridum
CCTTGGCGTGGCGCCAGCGCATGGTTCGCCGCGCGGCGCCGCCAGCGTGACAGCAAGCCCGCCACGCCGTCCGGCGCGGCCCACAACACCACCAACAGAAAGGCGCCGAAGAACAGCAGCCGGTATTCCTCCAGGCTGGACAGCAGTTCGGGCAGCAGGCCCACCACCACCGCGCCCAACAAGGGGCCGGCCAACGATCCCGCGCCGCCCAGCGTCACCGCCAGCACGAACAGGATCGACTGCATGAAGTTGAAGTTGTGCGGCGTGATCATGCCGGCTTGCGGCGCAACCAGGCCGCCCGCCAGGCCGACCACGGCGGCCGACACCATGAACGCCACGGTCTTGACCATCAAGGGGTTGATACCGATGGATTCGCTGGCCGTCTCGCTGTCCTTGACGGCGCGCATCGCCGCGCCCCAGGTCCCGCGCGACAGCAACGCGTAGGCGGCCAACGCCACGAACACCGCAACGATGGCCAGCATCGCCACGCCCCGGTCGCCGCCGATACCGGCAAGCGAGGGCTGCGCGATGCCCATCAGCCCGTTCTGGCCGCCGGTGATATCGCCGCCTTCAATCAGCGCGTGTTCCACGATGAAGCCGAACGCGATGGTGATCATCGCCAGGTACGGACCTTTGACGCGCAACGCCGGCAGCGCCAGCAGCAGGCCAAAGGCGCCCGCCACCCCCGCCGCCGCCGGCCACGCCAACCAGAAGCTCCAGCCCGCCTGGCCGGTCAGGATGGCCACGGTGTAGGCGCCGATGGCGTAAAAGCCCGCGTGTCCGAACGACATCTGCCCCGTCAGGCCCAGCAATACGTTCAAGCCGATGCCGGCCAGCGCCAGCAAGGCCACGTTGCCAAGCACGAAGACGTAGTAGCCATTGACGGTGGCCGCCAGAGCCAGCGCCGCCACGGCCAGCACGGCGTACAGCGCCAGCGGTAGCCAGCGCGATGCAAGTTGCTTATTCATCAGACCTTCCTGACATCGGCGCGGCCGAAGAGTCCGTTGGGACGCACGGCCAGCATGACGATCACCAGCGTGAAGCTGATGATCTGGGTGTATCCGGAGCCCAGCGCCACGGTGATCAGCGCTTCGACCACGCCGAACAGCAGGCCCGCGATCATCACGCCCCAGGCGCTGGTGATGCCGCCCAGGATGGCGACCACATACGCCTTCAGCCCGAACAGCGTGCCCATGTCCGCCTGCACGTTGAACAGCGGCGCCACCAGTGCGCCGGCCACGCCCGCGAACAGCGTGGACACGGCAAACGCGGCCATGATGGCGTGGCGCACCGGGATGCCCATCAGGCGCGCGGCGTTCGGGTTTTGCACCACGGCCAGCAGCGCCACGCCCCAGCGCGTGCGACGCGACAAGGTATGCAGGGCGGCCGCCAGCGCCAGCCCGACCAACGGAATCAGCAATTGCAGCGGATAGATGCCCAGCCCCAGGCCACCGATTTCAAGCGGGGCCTGGGCCAGCGGAGACGGCAGGCTGCGCGGCTCTTTGCCGAAGGTGAACATCACCACGTTGTCCAGCACGATGCCCAGCGCCACCGTCGACATCAACCATGCGTTGGAACCCCGGCTGGCGAACGGCCGCACGGCCAGGCGTTCGACCACCAGGCCATATACGCCGCACAAAGCCAGCGCCACCAACAGCGCGGGCGCTAGCGGCCAGCCCAGCGTCTGCGCAAAGGTATAGGTCAGCACGGCGCCCAGCATCATGGAACTGCCCTGGGCAAAATTCACCGTCCCCGACACGGCATAGGTCAGGTAGAAGCCCAGGGCCATCAGCCCGTACATGCTTCCCAGACCCAGGCCGCTGACTATGGCGGACATCAACAACATGCGCGTCTCCCGCGTGATTCAAATGCTGGTTTGCGTGGCGGCCGGCGATGCCGGGCCGCGTCGCCTTATTGCGTGCCCTTGACGGGCAGGATGCGGTTGTCGATGAACTGCGTCCACACGTAGTCGTTCTCGCGCAGCGCGTCGTGCGAGGTCGGCGTGAAGGGTTGTTCGTACGTCTTGATCAGGCCGTCGTACTTGCCGATCTTGTAGAAGCCCTGGCGCACTGCATCCCCATCGGTCGAGCCGGCCTGCGCAATCGCCAGCGCCGCCAGCTGCATGCCGTCGTACGCGTTGGCCACGCCCACGGCGGGGGTGATGTCCTGCGGGCCCTTGATGTCGGAATACTTGGTCTTGAGCGCCTGCATTACCTTGTCGCCCACGGGCCCTTGCGTGCCAAAGAAGCTGTAGGTCTGCACGAAGTGCACGTTCTTGGCGTTGGGGCCGGCCAACTCGGTGAAGCGGCCACCCGCCGGGCCCCAGTGCGACACGATCGGCACCTTCCAGCCCATGCGGTCCAGCGACTTCACCACTTGCGCCGACGGGCCCACGTTGCCCACCAGGAACAGCGTGTCGGCGCCGGCCGCCTTCAGGCGGCTCAGCTGCGGCACCACGTCCAGGTCGTTGGGCTGGAATTTTTCAGTGCCGGCCGGCGTGACCTTGGCGGCGGCCATGGCCGCGTTCAGGCCTTTTTCGTTCGATTCGCCCCAGGGGTTGTTCACCAGGATCAGGCCGGGCTTGGCCGTCTGAAACGTCTTTTGCGCGTACTGAAGCATGGCGCTGTCAACGATCTCGTCCATGGCCGACACGCGGAACACAAAGTTCGGGTTGCCCTTGTTCTGCGTGATGGCGGTGCCCGCGGCCCACGGACCCATGAACGGCACTTTTTCCTGGTTCACGATGGGCACGATCGCCATCGACACCGGCGTGTCCAGGCCGCCGAACAGCACGGCCACCTTTTCCTTGAAGATCAGCTCGCGCGCGGCGGCCATGCCCTTGGCGGGGTTGCCTTGGTCATCGCGCCGCACCAGCACGATCTGGCGTCCGCCCAGCAGGCCGCCCTTGGCGTTGATCTCGTCGATGGCGATGCTCATGCCGCGCGTCAGCGCTTCGCCGGCGCGCGCCGATTCACCCGACAGCGCGGTGATCAGGCCGATCTTGATGGGGTCGGCGGCAAGCGCCGGTTGCAAGGCAAGGCCAGCCGTGAAGAGGGCGGCGGCGGTGGCGCGAAGCAGGAAGGAACGGCGGGTCGGGACCATCGGGGCACTCCTGAAAAAGTGGAACGGATCTTGCATGGGGATAGGTGCTGCTTGCGTAGCCCATGCAAGATCCATGCCATCTGTGCCGGCCTGGCCGCCGGGGGTGTCGATCACTGCGCCACGTGGGGCAAGCAGCGTCTTTGAACGTGGTTTGTCCGCGTCAAAGCCTAGTTTTGTTTCCAAAGCTTCTGGAATTTTGTTAACAATCATGCATCAGGATTTGCACCAAAATGAATCCAACCTTGCTCGCAAGCACTAATCCGGGGCGTAACGACGCCGATGCGTGGACGCCCGACGCGTTGGCCTGCCACGGCCGTTTCACCTATCAGGGCATCGCCGGCCGGCCCGACTACACCTGGCCGAACGGTGCGCGCCTGGCCGTGTATCTGGGCTTCAACATCGAACACTTTGCGTTTGGCGAGGGGCTTGGAGCCGAATTGGGGCCCGCGTCACCGCATCCCGACGTGCTGAACTACGCCTGGCGCGAATACGGCAACCGCGTTGGCGCGTGGCGCTGCCTGGATCTGTTCGACCAACTGCGCTTGCCGGCGGGCGTGCTGATCAACACCGCGCTGTATGACCACTGCCCCGAACTGGTCGAGGCGTTTCGCGCGCGCGGCGACGAACTGATCGGCCACGGCTATAGCAACGCACATCGCCAGGGCGGCTTGCCGGAAGACGAGGAAAGCGCGCTGCTGGCGCATTGCCGCGACCGCATCGAACGGCATGTCGGGCAGGCGCCGGCGGGCTGGTTGTCGCCGTGGATATCTGAAAGCCACGCCACGCCCGACCTGCTTGCCGAGGCTGGCTACCGCTATACATTGAACTGGTGCCATGACGATCAGCCCATGCGCATGCGCACCCGCGCGGGCGACCTGTGGGCCATTCCTTACCCGCAAGAGCTCAACGACATCCCGATGATCATGGGCCGCAAGATGGACGCGCGCGACTTTGCCGATATGATTCTTGACCAGTTCGAAGAGATGCGCGCGCAGTCCGCCCGCCAGCCGCTGGTGATGGGCATTGCGCTGCATCCCTATATCGTCGGGCAGCCGTACCGCTTGCGTCATCTGCGGCGGGCGTTGGAACCGCTGGCTGCCGCGCGCGATCGTGGCGAAATCTGGTTCACCACGCCCGGCGAAATCTGCCGCCATGTGGATGGCCTGCCACCGGGGGTGATCGCGGCGCTTTGAGCAGCCATCCAGGTCGGCTATCCGGATCGGCCATCCAGAGCGGCCACCGGTTGCGCCATCCCTCGACCCCTTGTCCGCCGCCCTCTTACCTTTTCATTGCCCGAGCCCATTGCCCGAGTCCAGCATGCCAACCCGACAATCCGCCAAACCCCGCGCCAAACCCGCCGCCCGTGACAGGAACGACGCCACGCCCGACCCGGGCGCCGTCCTTCCCGACGGAGCGCCCGACAGCGACATGGAAGGCCGCATCTGCGAAGCCGTCTATGAAAGCGTGATGAGCCAGCGGCTGACGCCCGGCACGAAGCTGCCCGAAGCGGCCATCTGCGAATTGTTCGGCGTGTCGCGCTCGGTGGCGCGCAAGGCCTTGCAGCGGCTGGCGCACGAGCATGTGGTGGACCTGCACCACAATCGGGGCGCCGTGGTGGCCGAGCCCACGCCCGAAGACACGCGCCAGATCTTTCAGGCACGCCGCGCGCTGGAGGCCGCGCTGTTGCCGCTGGCCGTCGCGCGCGCCACCAAGGCCGACTACGCATCGCTGCGCAAGCAGCTGCGTGATGAACACGCGCTGTTGCATCGCGCGGGCCAGCCCGCCTGGGCGCGCCAGGCCAGCGCCTTTCACGTGCGTCTGGGCGAGCTTTCCGGCAACGCCATCCTGCACGGTTATCTGGCGGAACTGGTGTCGCGCTGCTCGCTTATCGTGGCCCTGTATGAACCGCCCGGCAACGCCGCCTGCGAACACGGCGAACACGTGCTGATCGTGGACCTGATGGAACGCGGCGACGTGGCCGAGGCCGTGAAAATCAATGACAACCACCTGGCGGACCTGGAGCGGCGCATCAGCCTTGAACGCCCGCAGCCCGCGCAAACCCTTGCCCAGATGCTGGGACTGGCCTGATATGGAAATCGACTTCGACGCAATCACCGAATACCAGCGCTACAAGCTGATGGCCAGCCTGATCGTGCCCCGGCCCATCGCGCTGATCACCACCTTGTCGGAAACCGGCGTGGTCAACGCCGCGCCGTTCAGCATGTTCAACATGCTGGGCGAAGATCCGCCCATCGTCATGGTCAGCATCAACCGACTGGAAGACGGCGGCTTGAAGGACACGGCGCGCAACATTGCCCGCGACAAGGAATTCGTGGTGCACCTGACCGACGAAGCCATGGCCGAAAAGATGCACCGCTGCGGCGACCGCCTGCCCGCCGACGTCAGCGAGCTTGCTCACGCGGGCCTGGACGCCGCGCCCAGCCACCACGTCAAGCCGCCGCGTATCGTGCAGGCGCCGGTGGCCTTCGAATGCACGCTCTACGAAACCATGGAAACCGCCAGCCGCCAGATCTTCATCGGCCAGGTCCGCTGGCTGCACGCCCGCGACGGCCTGATCGACACGGACACCTGGCGTGTGCGCCTGCAAGACTACTTCCCGGTAGGCCGCTTCGGCGCCAGCTTCTACGTCACCACCCGCGACCGCTACGCCATCGGCGCGGGGGAAGCCCCGGCGGGAACAACGGCAAGTACGGCGATTGATGAAATCTGAGCGGAAGGCGGCTACGCCCGCCGTGGCGGGGCCAGCCCGTCGGACCGTCCGATGACCCGGCGCGGTTGGCCGTGTTGGCAGCCTGCATCACCACGTTCCTCCCGCCCCGCCCGGGGCCTTCAGATACCGCGCAAACCGTTGGGCCAGAAAGTCCACGAACGCCACCGTTTTGGCCGGCAGGTTCAGACGTTCCGGGTAGAGCGCATGGATGTCCGCGGGGGGAGTGCGCCAGTCGGCCAGCACTTCGCGTAGACGGCCGTCGCGCAGGTGGGCGGCGGTTTCCCATTCCGAGCGCATGACGATGCCGTGGCCGTCCAGCGCCCATTCCAGCGCGCTTTGACCGTCGTTGGAACTGACCGGGCCGCGCACCTTCACGGTTTCGGTGCGCTGGCCGGCTTGCAGGCGCCAGGTGCCGTAGGCGACGTCGTTTTCGCGGACGACGATGCAGCGGTGGCGTTGCAGGTCGCCCGGCGTGCGGGGCTCGCCGTAGGCGTCCAGGTAGCGCGGCGATGCGCACAGCAGCCGGCGGTTAGAGGCGATCTTGCGGGCCGTCAGGCGGGCGTCGGGCAGGTCGCCGAAGCGCACGGCAACATCGAACCCTTCTTCGATCAGGTTCAGCGGCCGGTCTGTCAGGCGCATCAGCACTTCGACGTCGGGATACTGCCGCGCGAAGTCGGATACGGCGGGCACGATGTGGGCGCGGCCGAACCCGAAGGTGGCGTTCAGCCGCAGCAGGCCTTGGGGTTGGGCGCGGGCGCTGGATACCGAGCGTTCCAGCGCTTCCAGGTCGGCCAGGATACGGCCGCCTTCGGCCAGGTATAGCTCGCCTTCTTGCGTGACGCTGACGCGGCGCGTGGTGCGGTTAAGCAACCGCACGCCCAGCCGCTGTTCCAGCCGGGCCAGGCGCGCGCTGATGGCGGGCGGGGTCAGGCCCAGTTCGCGCGCGGTGGCGGACAGGTTGCCGTGTTTGACCACCAACGAAAAGAAAGCGAGATCGGAAAGAGCGTCCATGGCAGGGGCGCGGTGGGGCGCGCGAAGGGAGATTTATAAATTTAATTTAATAAAGAATTCGGCGTACCGCGAATTATAAGAATCTACCCGGCTTATACACTGGCTTTACCCAACCAGAGCCGCACGGGATCTCCCATCAACGCGGCCAACCGAGGAGACAACGCATGAAGATCAGACCCACCGCCCGCGCGTGGTGCGCGGCGCTCGTTGCTGGCGCCTGTTGGAGCCTTCCGGCTACCGCCGCCGACGCCTTTCCCGACCGCGCTGTGACGTTGATTGTGCCGTTTGCGCCGGGGTAGCGTCGATATCGCCGCGCGGTTGATCTCGGACGCGTGGGCGCGCGCGTTGGGCCAAAGCGTGATCGTTGAAAACCGCGCGGGCGCGTCCGGCAATATCGGCATGGCCGCCGTGGCGCGCGCGCAGCCCAACGGCTACACGCTGGCCATCAACACGATGTCGCTGGCCATCAACCCGGCGCTGTTCAAGGACATGCCGTTCGACACGAAGAAAGACCTGCGTTCGGTGGGCTCGGTGGGTACGTCGCAACATGTGCTGACGGTGACCAACACCCTGCCCGTGAAAACCGTCGGCGAACTGCTGACCTATGTGCGCGCGCGGCCCGCCAACGATCTGAGCTTTGGGTCGGCCGGCACGGGCAGCACCTTCCACATGGCGGCGGAGCTGTTCAAGTCGGTGTCCAAGACGCAGATCCTGCACGTGCCGTACAAGGGCGGCGGGCCGGCCATGGTCGACACCATCAGCGGGCAGGTGCAGATGAGCTTCCCGGTGCTGTCCGCCGCCAAGCCGCAGGTGGACGGCAAGAAGCTGCGTGCGCTTGGCGTGACGGGCAGCACGCGTTCGCCGCTGTTACCCGATGTGCCGACCATCGCGGAATCCGGCTTGCCCGGGTATGAATTCAACACCTGGTTCGTCATCAGCGCGCCTGCCGGTACGCCGCAGCCGGTGATCGACACCCTGAACGCAAAGCTGGCCCAGGCGCTGCAATCGCCTGAGCTCAAGGCGCGCATGCAGCGCGAGGGCTTTGATCCGCTGGTGTCCACGCCCGCCAAGACGGACGACATGGTGGCCGCCGAGATGACGCGCTGGGCGGGGGTGGTGAAGGACGCCGGCATCCAGGCGAACTGAGTCGGCTGACTGATCCGGCTGACTGATGCAGCCGATCGAGCCGGCACAGAAGACACGGCAAGGCATAGCAAGACGCAGCAAGACGCAGCAAGACGCAGCAAGGCCCGTCCGTCGGCAAGGCGGGCGCCCCGCTTTAGACAGGCAAGCAATCAAGCAAGCAATCAAGCAAGCAGGCAAGACATAAGGAAGCAAGACATGCCCGGCATGACGCTGTACGACAAACTGGTGGCCAGCCACGAGGTGGCCCGCATCGACGACGAGCACATCCTGCTGTACGTCGATCTGCACATCATGAATGAATACACCAGCCCGCAAGCTTTCAGCGGGCTGGCTGCGCGCGGCCGCGCCGTGTTGCGGCCGGGCCAGCAGATGGCGGTGGTGGACCACATCATCCCCACACATCCCGTGCCGTCGGCGCTGCGGGTGATTGCCGATGAAGCGTCGTCGCGCCAGGCCGTGAACCTGAAGCGCAATTGCGACGCCCAGCACATTGCGCTGTTCGACACGACCGACCCGTTGCAGGGCATTGAACACGTGATTGCGCCCGAGCACGGCATGATCCTGCCCGGCATGGTGGTGTTGTGTGGCGACAGCCATACGACCACTTACGGCGCGCTGGGGGCGCTGGGCTTTGGCATCGGCACGTCCGAGGTTGAACACATCCTGGCCACGCAGACGCTGGTGTATCGCGTGGCGCGCAACATGCGCATCCGGGTGGACGGCACCCTGGGCGTAGGCGTGTCCGCCAAGGATCTGGTCATTTATCTGGTGCATCGGATCGGCGCGCAAGGCGCGCGCGGACACGCGGTGGAGTTTTGCGGTCAGGCCATCGATGCGCTGTCCGCCGAGGCCCGCATGACCTTGTGCAACATGACGGTGGAGGCCGGCGCGCGCGCCGCGCTCATCGCGCCAGACCCCACCACCGACGCCTACGTGGCCGCGCACGCGCCGCAACTGCATGGCGACCTGCTGGCCCAGGCGCGTGCGTACTGGGCCACGTTGCGCAGCGATCCGGATGCGGTCTTTGAGGTAGAGCACGTGTTCAACGCCGCCGACATCGCGCCGTTTGTCACCTGGGGAACCAGCCCCGACCAGGCCCTGCCGGTTACGGGCCACGTGCCCGATCCGCAAGCCGAACCCGACCAGCTGGCGCGGCTGGCGCTGGAAAAGGCGATGGACTACATCGGCCTGGCGCCGGGAGCGCCGATTGCGGGCGTGCCGGTGGACCGCGTGTTCATCGGGTCCTGCACCAACGGCCGCATCGAAGACCTGCGTGTCGTGGCAGGACTGGCGCGCGGCAGGAAAGTGGCCGACGGCGTGCGCGCCATGGTCGTGCCAGGCTCGGGCGCGGTGCGCGCGCAGGCCGAGGCCGAAGGGCTGGCGGCGGTGCTGATCGAAGCGGGCTTCGAGTGGCGTCAACCCGGCTGTTCGATGTGCCTGGCCATGAACGACGATGTGCTGCGGCCCGGCGAGCGCTGCGCGTCCACCACCAACCGTAATTTCGAAGGGCGACAAGGGCGGGCAGGGCGCACGCATCTGATGAGCCCCGCCATGGCCGCCGCTGCCGCGCTGGCCGGCCGCATTGTTGATGTCCGTGAATGGAGCCTTGCCAAATGAACCCGTTGATCGAAGGCGTGGCCGCGCCGCTGCCGTTTTCCAATCTGGACACTGACCAGATCATGCCCAAGCAGTTTCTGCGCATCATCGACAAGGCGGGGCTGGACCGTGGCCTGCTGTACGACCTGCGCTTTGACGAGCATGGCGCGCCGCGTTCCGGCTTTGTGTTGAACCAGGACGCCTACGCGGGCACGTCGGTGCTGGTGGCCGGCCCCAACTTCGGCTGCGGGTCCAGCCGCGAACACGCGGTGTGGGGCTTGCAGCAATTTGGCATCCGCGCCGTGATCGCGCCCAGCTTTGGCGAGATCTTCTACTTCAACGCGGTCAACAACGGCTTGCTGCTGGTCAGCCTGCCCGCCTTGGAAGTCGACGCCTTGCTCGCAAGGGTGTCCAATACGCAGGAATCGGGCGGCAATCGCGTGACCATCGACGTCATGGCGGGGCAGGTGCGCACGGCGGATGGCTGGACGGCAAGCTTTGCGCTGCCCCAACGCCATCGCCGCATGTTTGCGCAGGGCCAGGACATGGTCGGCGCGTCGCTGCTGCAATTGTCCGAGGTAGAACGGTTCGAGGCGACGCATTGGGCGCGGCATCCGTGGATGAAGGATGTGGCGCGCACCGTGCGCGACCGCCTGGATCGGGCGGCACAATAAATCCACCAGGAGGCAATATCCATGACCGCATTCTTCGACTTGCCGGTGCGTCGTATCCAGGCCAATGGCGTTGAGATCGCCGCGCGCATCGACGGGTCGGGCCCGCCCTTGCTGCTGCTGCACGGCCATCCGCAAACGAACGCCATCTGGCACCGTGTATGGCCGGCGCTGACGCAGCATCGCACCTGCGTGGCGGCCGACCTGCGTGGTTATGGCGACAGCACCAAGCCCGCGGCCTCACCCGGCCACATCGCGCATTCCAAGCGCGAGATGGCGGCCGACATGGTGGGCGTGATGCAGGCGCTGGGCCATGCGCGTTTCGACGTGCTGGCGCATGACCGCGGCGCGCGCGTGGCGCACCGGCTGGGGCTGGACCATGCCAACGCGGTGTCGCGCATGATGCTGCTGGATATTGCGCCGACGCTGGACATGTACGAGGGCACCACACGCGCCTTCGCGCAGGCGTACTTCCATTGGTTCTGGCTGATTCAGCCCACGCCGGGGCCCGAGACGATGATCGAGCATGACCCGGTGTTCTACCTGCGGTCGGTGATGGGCGGCCGGCCCGGTGGGCTGGCGCATTTTTCCGCCGAGGCAATGACGGAATACGAACGCGCGGCGCGCCTGCCGCGCTGGGCGACCGGCATCTGCGAAGACTATCGCGCGTCGGCCACCGTGGATCTGGAGCATGACCGCGCGGGCCGTGCCAACGGCGAAAGGCTGCGCATGCCGGTGCGGGCGTTGTGGGGCGAGCGCGGCGCGGTGGGCAGGAATTTTGACGTGCTGGCGCTATGGCGCGCCATCGCCGATGACGTGTCGGGCGGCCCCTTGCCGGGGGCGCATTACCTGGCCGAAGAGTGCCCCGACGCGCTGTTGCAAGAGGCCGGCGCGTTCTTCGGATGGCGCTAGGCGGCGGCCGTCAATCAAGCCTTGGCGGGCGATAGGGCTATCCAAAAAGGGACACAACCCTGGTGGTAACCTTCGCCCCATGAATCGCCACTTTGCCAACCTTTCCGAACTACCCGACCCCGACGACGCGCAACGCGTCTTCAAGGCAACCGACTCCCCCTGCGTGGCCGTGTGCTCGACGCTGTTCGATGACATCTGCCGGGGTTGCGGCCGCACGGCCATGGAAGTGGCCAACTGGGTCTTCATGACGGAAGAGGAAAAGCGCGACGTCTGGGTGCGCATCAAGGCGCAGGGGTACCCCCGGCGCAATAACTGAACGGCGCGTTGCGGCGCGGGTGACCACGGCCGGGGGCCGATCATCGCCGCCGTCTTGGTCATGTCACATGAAGCGGGCTAAATCGCGGTATCGCCCACTTCCGGCCTTATCATGCGCATCGTCCTGGTCACGGATGCCTGGCATCCGCAAGTTAACGGCGTCGTCCGCACCTGGACGACCATGCGGCAGATCCTGCAGGAATGGGGTCACGAACTGATCGTGGTCAGCCCCGAAGGCAGCCGCACCGTGCCGGCACCATCCGAGCCCGACCTGCGGCTCTGCCTGCAACCCGGGCGGCAACTGCGCCGCATTCTGGGCGATACCATCCCCGACGCCCTGCACATCGCCACCGAAGGCCCGTTGGGCCTGGCGGCGCGCCGCATGGCCCTGTCGCGCGGCTGGGCATTCACGACGTCGTTCCACACCATGTTCCCCGACTACCTGCAAGCGCGCATGGGCATACCCGCCGCGTTGCCGTGGCGGTATCTGCGCTGGTTTCACCGGCCGTCGCGGTGCGTGCTGGTGCCCACGCCCACGGTGCGCGATGTGCTGGTGCGACGCGGCCTGGCCAACCTGCGCATCTGGTCGCGCGGCGTGGACCCGCGCAAATTTCAACCCAGCGCCAGCCAGGCATTCGCCCATCTGCCCCGCCCGGTTTTCCTCTGCGTGGGCCGCGTTGCGCGGGAAAAGAACCTGGATGCGTTCCTGGCGCTGGACCTGCCCGGCAGCAAGGTCGTAGTGGGCGCCGGCCCGGATGAGGCGCGGCTGAAAAAACGCTTTCCCGATGGGGTATTCCTGGGGATGCAACAGGACGATGCGCTGCCCTCGTTGTATGGCGCCGCCGACGTGTTCGTCTTTCCCAGTCTGACCGATACGTTCGGCCTGGTGATGCTGGAAGCGATGGCCTGCGGCACGCCCGTGGCGGCCTTTCGCAGCGAGGCGCCGCTGGCGGTAGTGACCCCCGGCGTGACCGGCTGCCTGGACGACGATCTGGCCCGCGCTTGCCGTGCCGCCTTGCCGCTGGACCGACACGCGGTGCGCGCGCACGCGCTGACCCGCAGTTGGGACGCCGTGGCGGCCTCGTTGCTGGACGCCCTGGTGCCACTGAAGCCGCTGCCGCCGGAATCCACGTCCCGGCCCACGCCCGCGCAGGCGGGGTGACGCACAGTTTTTTTCAGGGACGGGTTTCCGCACCCCCGGCCAAACCGGTACAATCCCCGGCAATCCTGAGGAGCGTTGCGACGACCCCGCGGTTACCGCCGTGCACGGCATCGTGCACATTGACGCGGAACCCGGCTCGCCAGGCTCAGGAATCCTTGTTCAAGCGCCGCGCCTTGCGCGTCGCTACAGCAACGGCGCTCACCTTTGTCGCATATGGCGGGAAAGGCGAGCACTCGACTGTCGTGGTGTATTCGCGTTGTCCGGCCATATCGTGCGCCGTTCGATATTCACGTGGAGCCTACACACCATGAACGCTGTAACTGATAAATCCTTCTCCGATTACCTGGTTGCCGACCTGTCGCTGGCAGGCTGGGGCCGTCGTGAACTGGCCATCGCCGAAACCGAAATGCCGGGCCTGATGGCCATCCGCGAAGAATTCGCCGCCGCGCAGCCGCTCAAGGGCGCGCGCATCGCGGGCAGCCTGCACATGACCATCCAGACCGGCGTGTTGATCGAAACGCTGGTAGCCCTGGGCGCCGAAGTGCGCTGGGCCTCGTGCAACATCTTCTCCACGCAAGACCACGCCGCCGCCGCCATCGCCGCGTCCGGCACGCCCGTCTTCGCCGTCAAGGGCGAAACGCTGGAAGAGTACTGGCAGTACACCCACAAGATCTTCGAATGGCCCAATGGCCAGCACGCCAACATGATCCTGGACGATGGCGGCGACGCCACGTTGATGCTGCACCTGGGCACCAAGGCCGAGAAAGATCTGTCGGTGCTGGCCAACCCGGGCAGCGACGAAGAACGCATTCTGTTTGCCGCCATCAAGGAAACGCTCAAGCGTGATCCGAAGTGGTATTCGACCCGTCTGGCGCAGATCAAGGGCGTGACCGAAGAAACGACCACGGGCGTGCATCGCCTGTACCAGATGTCGCAAAAGGGCGAGCTGGCCTTTGCCGCCATCAACGTCAACGACTCGGTCACCAAGTCCAAGTTCGACAACCTGTATGGCTGCCGCGAATCGCTGGTTGACGGCATCAAGCGCGCCACCGACGTGATGGTTGCCGGCAAGATCGCCGTCGTGGCCGGCTACGGCGACGTGGGCAAGGGCTGCGCCCAGGCGCTGGTCGCGCTGCGCGCCCAGGTCTGGGTCACCGAAATCGACCCGATCTGCGCCCTGCAAGCCGCGATGGAAGGCTTCAAGGTCGTGACGATGGACGAAGCCGCCGCGCATGGCGACATCTTTGTCACCGCCACCGGCAACTACCACGTCATCACGCGTGAGCACATGAACGCCATGAAGGACCAGGCGATCGTCTGCAACATCGGCCACTTCGATAATGAAATCGACGTTGCCGGCCTGGCCGATTGCCAGTGGGAAGAGATCAAGCCGCAAGTCGATCACGTGATCTTCCCGGACGGCAAGCGCATCATCCTGCTGGCCCAGGGCCGCCTGGTGAACCTGGGTTGCGCCACCGGCCACCCGTCGTTCGTGATGTCGTCCTCGTTCGCCAACCAGACCATCGCCCAGATCGAACTGTTCACGCGCAACGAAGCCTACAAGTCGGGCGAAGTCTACGTGCTGCCCAAGCACCTGGACGAAAAGGTTGCCCGCCTGCACCTGAAGAAACTGGGTGTGAAGCTGACGACGTTGCGCAAGGATCAGGCCGACTACATCAACGTGCCGGTCGAAGGCCCCTTCAAGCCCGAGCACTACCGTTATTGATGGGTTGAAAGCACAATAGGAAATACCCGCGCCATGTTGGCGCGGATTTTTCGAACCGCGGATTCCTCTGTTTTTGTCTGTCGAAGGCAGGGCCGCGGAGCGTCAATACAGGAGTTCGAACATGGTGACATTGATACTCGTCTGGATTCTGAACGCGGTGGCCCTGCTGGCTGTTGCTTACCTCTTGCCCGGCATTGCCGTGGCCAGTTTCGGGTCTGCGCTGATCGCGGCGCTGGTGCTGGGTCTGGTGAACATGCTGGTCAAGCCGGTGCTGGTGCTGCTGACGCTGCCCATCACGATCGTCACCCTTGGGCTCTTCCTCATCGTCATCAACGCCTTGTTGTTCTGGTTCGTCGGCTCCGTGCTGAAGGGCTTCCAGGTCAACGGGTTCTGGTGGGCCGTGGGCGGTGCCATTCTGTACAGCATCATCTCTGGCCTGCTTACCAAACTGATCCCCTAATGTCTGACTCGACTTCCCCAGCTTTCAGCCTGGAGTTCTTTCCGCCGCGCGACCTGGCCGGTCAGGAACGGCTGGTTCGCGCGGCCAAGCAGATGCTGGCCATCCAGCCCAAGTACGTCAGCGTGACCTTCGGCGCGGGTGGTTCCACGCGCGCCGGCACGGCCGACGCCGTGCGCACGTTGCGCAACCTGGGCTGCGATGCCGCGCCCCACCTGTCTTGCGTGGGCGCCACGCGGCAGGATCTGCGCGACATTCTGCAAACGTACAAGAACGAAGGCGTGCGGCGCGTGGTGGCGCTGCGCGGCGACCTGCCTTCGGGCATGGGCGGCGATGCGGGCGAACTGCGCTACGCCAACGAACTGGTGTCGTTCATCCGCGAGGAAACGGGCGACTGGTTCCACATCGAAGTGGCGGCCTATCCCGAAATGCATCCGCAGGCCGCCAACCCCTCGCTTGACCTGGACCATTTCGTGGCCAAGGTAAACGCGGGTGCCAATGCCGCCATCACGCAGTACTTCTTTAACGCCGATGCCTATTTCGACTTTGTCGACCGGGCCCAGGCCAAGGGCGTGAAGGTGCCGATCGTGCCGGGCATCATGCCCATCACGAACCACACCCAGCTGCTGCGTTTCTCTGAAATGTGCGGCGCTGAAGTGCCGCGCTGGATCCGCCTGCGCCTGGCTGAGTTTGGCGACGACAAGGCATCCATCCGCGCCTTTGGCGTGGATGTGGTGACCGAGTTGTGCCAGACGCTGCTGGACAACGGCGCGCCGGGATTGCATTTCTACACCTTGAACCACGCGGAAGCCCCGCTGGCGGTGTGGAAGGAACTGGCGCTGTGAACGGTAAACGGTAAAACGCTAAACGGTAAACGGTAAGCGCTAAGCGGTATCCGGCAAGCAGAAGGGGGGCAGAAATGCCCCCCTTTTTTTTAGTCCGCGTACACCCCTACCTTGCGGATGACGGTGCCCCACTTGCCCACCTCGGCTTGCAACCAGGTTTGCAGGCCTTCGGGCGTCTGCTTGGATTCCGGCACGATCTCGGCACCCAGCTCTGCCATTTTTTGCGAGAACGCCGGGTCTTTCAGCGCCGCGCGCAACGCCGCGTTGAACTTGTCGATGGCTTCCGGCGGCGTGCCCTTGGGCGCATAGACGCCGTGCCACACCTTCACCTCAAAGCCCTTCAAGCCGCCTTCCTGTAGCGTCGGCGCGTCCGGCAGCGTCTTGATGCGGTCCAGCGTGGTGACGCCGAACAGTTTCACGCGTTCGGCCTTGATCTGCGGGATGGTCTGCGTGGTCTGGTCGCACAGCACGTCTACCTGGCCGCCTAGCAGCGCCGTCATCGCGGGCGCCGTGCCGGCATAGGGCACGGTGGTGAACTGCACGCCCAGCGATTCCTGCAACAGCATGCCGCACAGCTGCGACACCGCGCCCAGGCCCGCGTTGGCCAGGTTGATCTTGTTGCCGTTTTCACGCGCGTACTTGATAAAGCCCGCCATGCCATCAGCCGGCAAGTCCTTGCGGCCCAGCAGCGTCATGGGCACGTCCGCCACCTGGCCGACGTAGGCAAAGTCGGTCAGCGGGTTGAACGACAGCTTGCGATACAGGGCCGGCGCGGTGGCCATGCCGTTGTGGTGGATCAGGAACGTGTAGCCGTCCGGCGCCGCGCGCGCCACATGCTGCGAGGCCAGCGTGCCGCCCGCGCCGGTGCGGTTTTCAATGATGACGCTTTGCCCCAGCGTCTTGGCCATCGACGCGCCCAGGCTGCGCGCCACCACGTCGGTCGGCCCCCCGGCGGCGAACGGCACGACCAGCGAAATGGGGTGGTTGGGATAGGCGCCTTGCGCACTGGCGGACCCCCAGGCAAGGCAGGACAGGGCCAGTACCGGCCAGGCGGCGCACGCGGCCGCGCGCGCGAAATAATGGGGCATGTCTCGCTCCTTGTGATTTTCTGTCGGACCCCAGTGTGGCCCGCCGGAACAAGGATGAGAATTCGCCGTTTTTCAAGCCGGGTTTCAGCCGACGGAAAGGCGGGTTAACGCGGATTGCTGCTTGATCAACGCGGATTGCCGCGCTTGATGCGGATTGCTCGATGCGGATTCTTTGAAGCGGACTGCTTGATGCGGGTTGACGCTTAATTCGGCTGGTCCTTGCCCGGGTCCTCGGCCAGCACTTGCGGCGTCGGGTAGCTGGCGGGCGGCAGCGCATGGGCCGGTTCCACCCGCAGCGGCTGGTGTACGCGGCTGGGCGGCACCAGCGAACCGGGGTCGTTGGGATTGGTCCACAGCGGGTCCGGGATTTCGGCAAAGACCTGGCGCAGGCGCTCGCCCCAGGTGCCACGGATCATGCGGAAGTACTCGTTGCGTTCGTCGATGCTGGCAAAGTGGGTCACGCGCAGCGAGCCGCTTTCATAGACCAGCAGGTCCAGCGGCAGCCCCACCGAGATATTCGACCGCAAGGTCGAGTCCATGGAGATCAGCGCGCATTTGGCGGCTTCGTCCAGCGACGTGTCGGGGCGCAGCACGCGGTCCAGGATGGGCTTGCCGTACTTGGCTTCGCCAATCTGAAAGTACGGGCATTCCTGGCCGGCTTCGATGAAGTTGCCGGCCGCGTAGACCTGGAACAGCCGGCAGCCTTCGCTACCAATCTGTCCCCCGAATATCAGGCTGACATTGAATTCCACGCCCTGTTCCTGCAACGCGGGCGCCTCGCGGCGGTAGACCTCGCGCACCGCCGCGCCCACGCAGCGGGTGGCTTCGAACAGGTCGGGCGCATTCCAGATGGTGTCGCCGCCTTCGTCGTGCTGGCGCGCCAGGGCGTGCAGCACCGCCTGGCTGACGGCCAGGTTGCCGGAAGTCATCAGGACCATGACGCGTTCGCCCGGACGCTCGAAGACGGTCATTTTTCGGAAGACGCTGATCTGGTCGACGCCGGCATTGGTGCGGGAGTCGGAAAGGAAAACCAGGCCGGCATCAAGGCGGGCGGCTACGCAGTAGGTCATGATCAATCAATTAAAGAAACCACGCCGCATTGTATTGCGGCGTGGCCGCGGCGGTTATTGCTGGCCGGACGTCTGCACCTGCACGCTGATCTCCATGGATTCCTCACCGCCGCCGCTGCGCACGCCGCGCACGGGCGAGGCGGAATCGTAATCGCGCGCCACGGCCAGGCGGCAATGGCTGTCGGAGGCGAACTGGCGGTTGGTGACGTCGATGCTGGTCCAGCCGACGTCGGGCAAAAAGACGTCGGCCCAGGCGTGGCTGGCCGAGTGCTCGGTGGTGGTGTGCACATAACCGCTGACGTAGCGGGCGGGCACGCCCAGCCCGCGCACGCAGGCCAGGAACAGGTGCGCGTGGTCCTGGCAGACGCCATGGCCCATCGCCAGCACCTGGTTGGCGGCCGTGGTGACGTCGGTGGTGCCGGGTTCGTAAGCCACGCGGTCGCTGATGGCGTTGGCCAGCGCCAGGATGTCGTCCTGGGTGCCCAGGCCGTTGGGCAGCACGCCGCGCACGAAGGCCAGAATGGTGTCGTCCGCCTGGGTCAACGGCGTCTGCACGCAATAGGCGTGCACGGGCAGGCGGCTGTCTTCGCCGCCCAAGAGGCCGCGCGTCAGCGGCGCCACCTGCACCTGTCCGACCACACGCAGTTCGATATCGGTGTGCGGCCGGTTCAGCGTCAGCGTGTGCGTGATGTTGCCGTACGCGTCTACCTGCTTTTCCAACGCGCCGGGCGCTTCGATGTGCCAACGCAGCACGCGCTGGTGTTCGTCGTCGCGGGGGGTCATGCGCAGCGTCTGGATGCTGTAGGTGACCGGCGCCGTGTAGCGGTAGTGCGTGACGTGCGTGATGAACTGTTTCATGGGGCTGTCTCCGTGTTATGCCGACAGCGGGACCAGGAAGTCCTGGCTGATCCGGTTGCCCAAATCGTTGATGCGGTCCAGGAAATGGTCCAGGTACTGGTGCAGGCCGCTATCCAGAATGTCTTCGACGCGGCCAAATTGCAGCTCGGCGCACAGCATGCCCGCGCGGCGCTGGGTCTCGGTCGAGCGCTGGTTCGATACGCGCGCCAGGTCTTCGGACACGGCACGCATCGACGACAACAGCGAACGCGGCATGTCGGGGTGCAGGATCAGCAGCTCGGCCACGCGATCCGGCGTGATGACGTCGCGGTACACCTTGCGGTAGATCTCCAGCCCGGACACCGAACTGAGCAGTGCCGACCACCGATAGAACTCGCTTTGCAGCGCCGCGGTGCCCGAGCCTTCGCCGCGCGCTTCCGCCGTGGCCTGGCTGCCGCGCTCATGGAACTTCACGTCCAGCATGCGGGCGGTATTGTCCGCGCGTTCCAGGTGCATGCCGATGCGCAGGAAATACAGCGCCTCGTCTTCCAGCATCGTGCCGATGGTGACGCCACGCGCCAGATGCGAGCGGAACTTCACCCATTCAAAGAATTCACCGGGGTTGCGTTCCAGCAGGCCGGTATGCAGGTGTTTAAGCAGTTCCAGCCAGGTGGTGTTGTAGGTTTCCCAGACTTCGGTCGTCAGGCTGCCGCGCACGGCGCGCGCATTTTCGCGGGCGGCGCGCATGCAGGAATAGATCGACGACGCGTTTTCCGGATCGCGCACCATGTACTGCAACACGTCGTTGGGCGAGATGGACGCGTACTTGGTCTGATACAGCCCTTGCAGCTCGGAGATGCGCAGCACGCCCAGCCACGAGCCTTCGCGCGTTTGCGGGTCTTGTGGCAGCAGCGACATTTGCAGGTTCACGTCCAGCATGCGCGCCGTGTTTTCGGCGCGTTCTATGTAGCGGCACATCCAGAACAGGTTGTCGGCGGTTCGGCTCAGCATGTGCAGTCCTCCAGAACCCAGGTGTCTTTGGTGCCGCCGCCCTGGCTGCTGTTGACCACCAGCGAGCCTTCGGTCAGCGCCACGCGGCACAGGCCGCCGGGCACGGTGCGGATGTCCTTGCCGCACAGCACGTACGGGCGCAAGTCGATGTGGCGCGGCGCGACGCCCGATTCCACGTATGTGGGCACGGTGGATAGCGCCAGCGTGGGCTGCGCGATGTAGTTGGCCGGGTTGGCGCGCACGCGTTCCTTGAAGGCCTCGACTTCGGCGCGGCTGGCGGACGGCCCCACCAGCATGCCGTAGCCGCCGGCGCCATGCACTTCCTTGACCACCAGGTCGTGCATGTTGGCCAGCACGTGCGACAGTTCATCAGCCCGCCCGCAACGCCAGGTTGGCACGTTGGACAGGATGGGTTCTTCGCTGAGATAGAACCGGATCATGTCCGGCACGTAGAGATAGGTGGATTTGTCGTCGGCGATGCCGGTGCCGATGGCGTTGGCCAGCGTGACGCGGCCGGCGCGGTACACGGACAGCAGGCCGGGCACGCCCAGCGCCGAGTCGGCCCGGAATGACAGCGGGTCCAGGAAATCGTCGTCCAGCCGGCGGTAGATAACGTCCACCTTGCGCGGACCTTGCGTGGTGCGCATGTAGACGGTGTTCTGTTCCACGAACAGGTCTTGCCCCTCGACCAGTTCCACGCCCATCTGCTGGGCCAGGAAGGCGTGTTCGAAGTAGGCGGAGTTGTACATCCCGGGCGTCAGCACCACCACGGTGGGATCGTCGCCGCCATGCGGGGCCACTTCGCGCAGGTTGTCCAGCAGCAGGTCGGGATAGTGCGCCACCGGTTCGACCTTGATGCGGCTGAACGCGTCGGGCATCAGCCGCATCGACATCTTGCGGTTTTCAAGCATGTACGACACGCCCGAGGGCACGCGCAGGTTGTCTTCCAGCACATAGAATTCACCCGCGCCGGCCCGCACGATATCCACGCCGGCGATGTGGCAGTAGATGTCCTCGGCTACGTCCACGTCCTGCATTTCGGGGCGGTACTGGGCATTCAGGAATACCTGTTCGGCCGGCACGATGCCCGCGCGCACGATGTCGTGGCCGTGGTAGATGTCGTGGATGAACATGTTCAGCGCGCGCACGCGCTGCTTCAGGCCGGCTTCCAGGTGGCGCCATTCGTCGGCGGGGATGATGCGCGGGATCAGGTCGAACGGGATCAGGCGTTCGGTGCCGGCGGCGTCGCCCGCGACGGAAAACGTGATGCCGACCCGGCGAAAGCTGAGGTCGGCTTCCAGCCGGCGCACGGCCATGGCCTCGGCCGACTGCTCTTGGTGCCAGCGTTCGAACGCCTGGTATTGGGAGCGTATGCCGCCTGCGCTGTCGCGCATTTCGTCATAAGCGGCGGGACGGGATGGTCTGTCCTTCATGGCTCCTCCGATGCTGTGCCTGCTGCCGGCTTGTGGTGGCCGGCTTGCACGCGGTCAACCCGGCCGATGATTGGCCGGTCACAAACAATAAGCAACCTGCATGCCAGCTTTTGGGGACACAGGGCCCTTGGGCACAATATCCTCTGAAGGGCGCAAAAACGCCATCCCCGCTGCGGCCGATGGCACCGCTTTGGTGCGCGCCACCGGGCGCAACTGGTGCGTCAGTTCATGCGGAACGTATGCAAGGTGGTGCCGCCGGGGCCGCCTTGGGCCAGCGGCGCCTGGGGCACCCAGCCGTCTTGCGTCAGCACGGCGTCCAGCGGGAAGTCGTGGGGGGCGGCCTGATAGTCGGCGTCCAGCTCGCCACAGCTCCAGGCGATGCCGATGGTGATGAAGGGGTGTCCGCGCTCGCGCAGCGCGGCCAGGGTGCGGTCGTAGTAGCCGCCGCCGTAGCCCAGGCGGTCACCGTGTTCGGTGTAGCCCAGGGTGGGTACCAGCACCACGTCGGGCAGCACGTCGGGGCCGGCAACGGGTTCCTGAATGCCGTAGGGACCGGCGCGCAGCTCGGCCTCGGGCGTCCAGGACAGGAAGGCCAGCGGCGCATTGCGCTCGCGCACCACCGGCAGCGCCACGCCGACGCCGTTTTCAACCCATTGCGTGAGCAGCGGGCGCAGGTCGGGCTCGTCGTCCATGGGCCAGAACGCGGCGACGGTGGCGGGGGCGGGGCGGCCGGCGCGCAGGGCTTCGTCACGGGCCACATTCAGCCAGGTGAACAGGCGCGCGCGCATCAGCAAACCGCCGCGGCTGCGCTGGTCTTCAGGCATTTCGGCACGCAGATTCCGCAATCGCGTGCGGTGCTGGACTGCGGTATCCTTTGGAGTATTTTGCGTAGTCATGCGGTGGCTGTAATGGGGGGGTGGACAATGAAGGCGAACGTGCTGGAATGGGGCATGCGGAATCAAGGCAGGTGTACGGACATGCTGCCGTCGGGCAGTGTCGTGCGGCTGTGCGGCAAGGCCTTCGTATGACGGCAAATCAGGGACGCGGCATGACACGTTCGCAGCAATCTGGACGGTATCAGAAAATCCAACGGAAATCCCCGCACGGCATGGACACGTCCGACACCCGCCTTGGGCTGCGCCGCTGGCTGCCGTTGCTGGCGCTGTTCACCGCAGCCTGTGCGCCGGTGGACGCCCAACAGCGCAGCGCCGCCATCAACACGCAACCCCAGCCGCCCGTGCAATCCGCGCAGTCGGCCGCGCAACCGCTTATCGCTGTCCCGCCCGCCGTGCTGGCCGGCATGCCGCCCACCGCCGACACGCCCGCGCTGGCCGCCGTCGTGGCCGCGCGCGAAGCCATGAACCGCAAGCAGTGGTCCATCCTGGGCGCGTTGGTGCCGCAGGCCAAGTCCGACACGCTGGGCATGTATCCCGAATACTGGCTGCTGCGCTATCAGCTCTGGACGCCGCCGGCGACCGGCCGCCCCACGGCCGAGCTGCAACGCTTCATCAGCAGCAACGGCGACGCCTACCTGGCTGACCGGCTGCGTGGCGACTGGCTGCTGGCCGCCGCCCGCAGTGGCGATTTCGACACGGTGCGCAAGCTGGCGCCGGTCAAGAACAGCAACGCCCAGATCGAATGCGCCATCCTTGACGCCAAGCACATGACCGGCCAGCGCGCGACCGCCGCGCAGGCCATGTCGGTGTTCGCGCCCGGCAGCGCCTGCTGGGCGCTGTACGACCAGTTGGTGGCCGACGGCATCCTGGGCTGGGAACAGCTGGAACCGCAGCTGCGCGACGCCATCGAGGCCGACAAGACGACGGACGCGCGCAAGCTGGTGCAGTACATGTTCGAGCCGCGCGACCTGAAAACATACGACGTCCTGATGAAGGACCCGATGAAATGGCTGACCCGGCAAGACCGCATGCCGGTGGGCCGCAACGAAAAAGAACTGGTCACCATCGCCCTGGCGCGGCTGGCGCGATCGGACGTCAGCGTTGCCGATTCCTACCTGCGCCGCGAATGGGCCAAGTCCATGTCCAAGCCCAACCTGGCCTGGGTGCGCGGGCAATACGCCCTGATGGCCGCGCTGAAGCTCGATAGCCGCGCCGACGACTGGTATCACGAAGCCGGCCACATCCGCATGACGGAATACAACGCCGGCTGGAAGGTGCGCGCTGCATTGCGCCAGCCGAAGATCGACTGGAAGTGGGTGATCGAATCCATCGACGAGATGCCGCCCGCGCAGCGCAACGACACGTCGTGGGTGTACTGGAAGGCGCGCGGCCTGGCCGCCACGGGCCGCAAGGACCAGGCCAATGCCATGTACGCCAGCATTGCCGACCGCTTCGATTTCTACGGCCAGTTGTCGGCCGAAGAGCTGGGCCGCCGCATCAATGTGCCGCCGCGTCCGGCGCCCATCAACGACCGCGAAATCGCCGAGGCCCGCGCCAACCCTGGCTTGCAGCGCGCCGTGCAGCTGTTCCGCCTGGGCTGGCGTGCCGAGGCGGTGCCCGAATGGAACTTCACGCTGCGCGGCATGAGCGACCGCCAATTGATGGCGGCCGCCGAGCTGGCCCGCGCCGAGAACATCTACGATCGCGTCGTCAACACGTCGGACCGCACCGAAAAAGAATTCGACTTCAGCCAGCGTTTCATCGCGCCGTTTGAAGGCCGCGTCACCGCCAAGGCCAACGCCATCGCGCTGGACCCGGCTTGGGTCTACGGCCTGATCCGCCAGGAATCGCGCTTCATCATGGACGCGCGTTCGCACGTGGGCGCCTCGGGCCTGATGCAGCTGATGCCGGCCACGGCCAAGTGGGTGGCGGGCAAGATCGGCATGACGGACTTCACGCCTGCCAGCGTGAACGATTTCGACACCAATACCGAACTGGGCACCAACTACCTGAACATGGTGCTGCGCGACCTGAACGGGTCGCAGATGCTGGCCAGCGCCGGCTATAACGCCGGGCCGCGGCGTCCGCACAATTGGCGCTCGACGTTCTCGCATCCGGTTGAAGGCGCGATCTTTGCCGAGACCATCCCGTTCAACGAAACACGTACGTACGTGAAGAACGTGATGTCGAACTCGGTGTATTACGCGGCAATGTTCACCGGCCAGCCGCAATCCCTGAAAGAGCGCTTGGGCAACATCGTGCCGCTGGGCGCCGAAAGCACCTCGATTCCATGACGCAGGACCCCGCCATCAACGGCTTGCAGGTGTATATCGTGGGCGGCGCGGTGCGCGACGCCTTGCTGGGCCTGACGCCGGGCGACCACGATTGGGTGGTGGTGGGCGCAACGCCCGAAGATATGGTGCGCCGGGGTTTCATCCCCGTCGGCGGGGATTTCCCCGTGTTCCTGCACCCTCGCACCAAAGAGGAATACGCGCTGGCCCGCACCGAGCGCAAGTCGGGCCGTGGCTACAAGGGCTTCACCTTTTACACCGGCGCCGACGTGACGCTGGAAGAAGACCTGCGCCGACGTGACCTCACCGTCAACGCCATCGCCCAGACCCGGGACGGCACGCTGGTGGACCCGTTGGGCGGCGTGGCCGACGTGCAGGCGCGCGTGTTTCGCCACGTGGGCGAGGCCTTTCAGGAAGATCCGGTTCGCATCCTGCGGCTGGGCCGTTTCGCGGCGCGCTTTGATGATTTTTCCGTGGCGCCCGAAACGATGGCGCTTTGCCGCGCCATGGTCGACGCGGGCGAGGCCGACGCGTTGGTCGCCGAACGGGTATGGAAGGAATTGTCGCGCGGGCTGATGGCTAAAAAGCCGTCGCGGATGTTGGATGTGCTGCAAGATTCTGGCGCATTGGCACGCGTGATGCCTGAATTGCAAGGCGTTGCCGACGTGGGCGCCGACGTGGACCGCGCGGCGGGGTTGGGGGTGTCGATGGCCGGCCGGTACGCGCTGCTGTGCCGCCTGACGCCAGAACGCGAAGCGCTGGGCCGCCGTATGCGCGTGCCCACCGAATGCAACGACTATGCGCGCTTGTTGCCCGAGGTGTTGCTGGGCCTGGACGCCGCGGAACAGGCCGCCAGCAACGACGAGGCCACCGAAGCGCAACTGGCGCTGATGGAACGCGCCGACGCGCTGCGCAAGCCCGAACGATTCTTCGACCTGTTGAAAACCGCAGCCATCCTGCGCCCGGTCGACATGGGCGCCTGGCAGGCAAGAGTGGATGCGGTGCGCGGCGTGGACGCAGGCGCGATTGCGAAAGCTTGCGCGGGCGACCCGGCCCGCATCAAGGACAGCGTCCGGCAAGCACGGCTGGACCGGCTGCGAGCCGGATAGGTCGGCGCGCCGCGGGACGGCTTGCCCAGCCGTTACAGCTTGCCCAAACGATCGCCGCGGGAAAATCCTGTCAGCGGTTGCGTGATGCCACGGCCCAGGGCCAGCACCTTGAACAGTTCGCCCATTTCCGCCTCGGACAGCAGCTTTTGCACCGGCGCCACGGCCTGCGCGTATTGCTGCACGTCCGACGGGTCCAGCTGGCCCAGCAAATCCATCAACCCGGCGTTCATCAAGAAGCGCGCCTGCGACGTGTAGCCCAGCACTTGCAGGCCGGCCTCAAGCGCCGCATCGGCCATGGCGGTGAAGTCCACGTGCGCGGTAATGTCCTGCAAGCCCGGTGCGGCAAAGGGATCGCCATGGGCGTGATGACGCAAATGGCACATCAGCGTGCCGCCCGCGCGTTGCGGGTGGTAGAACTCGTTGCGCGGAAAGCCATAGTCCACCAACAGCGCCGCGCCTCGTTCAAGCCAGCCGCCCATCGCGGCAATCCACGCCTCGCCTTGCAGATTGATTTCGGACACGTAGCCGGGCAGCGCCGGCATGCGCGCGGCGACGGCTTCGGCCAAAGCGCGGGGCGCCGGCCGGTCAGCCCAGACGAAGCCCTGCTGCGGGTCCAGCGCCACGCCGCGCTCCATCACGGCCCCGTCCGCGCTCCAGCAAAACAGCGATACGGGCATGGCGTCCAGCACCTCGTTGGCCAGCACGCAGCCGGCGAAGGCGTTGGGCAAGGCGTCCAGCCATTGCACGCGGTCACCAAAAGCGGCCAAGCGGTCGGCCTGGCGCGCGCGCAGGTCGGCCGACACTTCCAGGATCAGGTATTGCGTCTGGTCCAGGCCCTGCGCATCCAGTTCGCGCAGCACGCCTTCGGCCAGCGCGCCCGTGCCCGCGCCAAATTCCAGCACGGCTTGTGTCTGCGTCTGACGCAGCACCTGCGCGACCTGACGGGCAACGGTGCGGGCGAACAGCGGCGTCAGTTGCGGCGCGGTGACGAAATCGCCCGCCGGCGCCTTGGCGTCGTCGTCGCCATCAGCCAGCTTGACGTTGCCCGCCGCGTAATAGCCCAGCCCCGGCGCGTACAAGGCCTGCGCCATCCAGTGGTCGAACGGCAACCAGCCGCCATTGGCGACGATGGCGGCGCGCAGCTGGGCGGCGGCGGCGTCGCTGTGCGCCTGGGCGGCGGGTGACAACGGAGGAAGATTGGCGGGGGCAGGGCGTTGCATGGCGGGTTCTGGCGTAGGCATGACGGCATTTTCCCAAAAAAAGGCGCAGCCGTCCGGGCGGAGGCGCGTGTCTGGCGGCGACATAAAAAAAACCCCGCGACGAACGCGGGGTTTTTCACTGCGGGCTTAATCGGGCGATTTAGCCGCGACGGTCAGCCGGCTTGGCAAAGCGCTTGGCGGGGCCGCCCGGGCGCTTGTCGAACGCGGGCTTGGCGCGGAAGCCGCCTTCCGGGCGGTCGCCGCCACGGAAGCCGCCTTCACGGGCAGGACGATCGCCGAAGCTGGGGCGGGCGTCACGGTCGGCGCCGCGGAAACCACCTTCACGGGGAGCACGCTCGCTGAACGGGCGGGCATCGCGCTGGGGGCGGTCGCCAAAGCTGGGACGGTCGCCGCCGAAGCTGGGGCGGGCATCACGGTCACCACCACGGAAGCCGCCTTCACGCGGGGGACGGTCGCCGAACGGGCGATTGCCCTGGTAGCCGCCTTCGCGCTGGGGACGATCACCGAAGCTGGGACGATCGCTGAACGAACGGGCCGGGCGGTCGCCGAAGGGACGATTGCCTTGGTAGCCGCCTTCGCGCGGGGCGCTGTCGCGGTTGCCTTGGTAACCACCTTCACGCGGCTTGAATTCGCCACGGGGTGCGCCGCCTTCACGCGGGCCGCCGAACGAACGGCCTTCGCGGTTGCCTTGGTAGCCGCCGCCTTCATGGCGCGAACCACCGAAACCGCCAGGACGCTTGCCGAACGGCTTGCCGCCACGCGGGGCGCCGCTGCCGCCGGCCGACGGACGCGGCGTGCGCTTGGGCTCCAGACCGGCGATGGTTTCCGGCGTAATCGTTTGGCCGATGTAGTGCTCGATACGGCGAACCTTGTGGCGCTCGGAGTGCGTAGCCAGCGTGAACGCCAGGCCGCTGCGACCGGCGCGGCCGGTACGGCCGATACGGTGCACGTAGTCTTCGGCTTGCATCGGCAGGTCGAAGTTAACGGCGTGGCTGATGCCTTGCACATCGATGCCGCGAGCGGCAACGTCGGTGGCAACCAGGATACGCAGCTGGCCGCGTTGCAGTTGCGACAGCGTACGGGTGCGCTGGCGCTGGTTCATGTCGCCGTGCAGGGCAGCGGCGGCAAAGCCTTGGTCGGCCAGGCGATCGGCCAGGTCGTCAGCGCCACGCTTGGTGGACGTGAAGACGATGGCTTGATCCAGCTTGGCGTCGCGCAGCACGTGATCCAGCAATTGCATCTTGTGGCTGGCGTCGTCCGCGTACAGCAGGCTTTGCGTGATGTTGGTGTGCTTTTCCTTGGCGCCGGCCATCTCGATACGCTGCGGGTCGCGCATCATCTTCGCAGCCAGCTTGGCGATCGTGCCGTCCAGCGTGGCCGAGAACAGCAGCGTCTGGCGATCTTCCGGCAGGCGGCTGACGATGGTTTCGATGTCTTCGATGAAGCCCATGTCCAGCATGCGGTCGGCTTCGTCCAGCACCAGCGTGTGCACGGTGTTCAGCTTGACGCGACCCGATTGCAGGTGATCGATCAGGCGGCCCGGCGTGGCGACCAGCACGTCAACGCGACGCGACAGCGCCTTCAACTGGGCGCCGTAGGGCATGCCGCCCACGACGGTGGCGGTGCGCAGGTCAGCCAGCTTGCGGCCGTAGGTGGCCGTGGCTTCGGTCACTTGCAGGGCCAGTTCGCGGGTGGGGGTCAGCACCAGCACTTGCACGCCGACGCCCTTGTTGGCGGGCATCTGGGCAATACGGTGCAGGGCCGGCAGCATGAAGGCGGCGGTCTTGCCGCTGCCCGTTTGCGAGGAAACCATCAGGTCGTGACCGGCCAGCGCTTGCGGAATGGCAGCGGCTTGGACCGAGGTGGGGGTATTGAAGCCAGCTTCTTGAACGGCCGACAACAGAGCGGGTGCAAGACCCAGAGTTTCGAAAGACATTACTTTCCCTTGCCGCAGACAATGCGACGCAGTGCTTGGTCGGGCCAGGGGAGTAGGCGGCCGGATCCAGGCGACGGTTGATGGAGCATCGTGCCGACCGAATCAACCGTGCGCGTGGCGCGTTCTCTTATACAGATTGGAACGCAGGGCGAAAGGAAAGGAGGTCAGGAATCGATGATAGTTCGGCATGGGGGCCAGGCTAGCTTGCCTGGCAGACTGCAAAAAATTCCGCTAAATCAAAGCGGTAAATGCCGAACTCGTTTTGTGCAGTGCGGCGATCATAACCCGATTTCGCTTTGCAAGGGAATTATTTTTTTGTCCAGCCCCCAATCAATAGGGTTTTTCCCTTGGTTCACCAGCCACGCATTGGTCATCTGAAAGTGCCCACAGCCCAGGAACGGGATGGGCGGCCTGCGGGCGGACAGCGGGGAGGGGTGGTTCGCCATCAGCACCAGGTGCCCGTTGTTGTCCGGCAGCAACAAACGCTTGGCCTGCGCGTGGGCGCCCCACAGCATGAAGACCTTGGGGGCGGGATCTTGCGCGACCAGTGCGATCAATGCATCCGTCACCGTTTCCCAACCGCGCTTGGCGTGGGATGCGGGCTGGCCGTCCTCCACCGTCAGGCAGGTGTTCAGCAGCAAGACGCCCTGATCCGCCCAAGGGCTCAGGTCATTGCCGGTGGGGATGGCGGCGCCTGGATATTCCAGCGCGATTTCGTTGAAGATGTTGCGCAGGCTGGGCGGGCGCTTGCAGTCGTCGGGCACCGAAAACGCCAGGCCCTGGGCCTGGCCCGGGCCGTGGTACGGGTCTTGCCCCAGGATCACCACGCGTACGTCGGACGGCGCCATGCCGTGCAGCGCACGCAGCGGCGTGGCGGGGTAGACGACGGCGCCTTCCACCAGGCGCTTTTCGACGTGAGCGGTGGCCCGCGCCAGGGCATCGGCCACGGCCGAGTCTTTGAATACGGCCGCCCAGGCGGCGGGCAGCGCGGCCGTCTGGGCGGCGAGGGCGTTGGGAGTCAGGCGGTTATCGATCGGCATGGGCGCGATTTTGGCATAGCGCCGCCGGCTGCGAGCTTCCCTACTGCATCACCCAGCCATGGCTGACCAGGAACGACTGGCCGGTCAGGGCCGCGCTGGGGAAGGCGCACAGGAAGAGCGCGGTCTGCGCAACGTCCTCGACGGTCGTGAAAACACCGTCCACCGTGTTGCCCAGCATGACTTTCTTGACCACCTCTTCTTCGCTGATGCCCAGTTCCTTGGCCTGCTCGGGGATCTGCTTTTCCACCAGCGGCGTGCGCACGAAACCGGGGCAGATGACATGCGAACGCACATTGTGCGCGGCCCCTTCCTTGGCCAGCACGCGCGCTAGCCCCAGCAGCGCATGCTTGGCGGCGACATAGGCGGATTTGAGCGGTGAGGCCTCGTGCGAATGCACCGATCCCATGTAGATCACCACGCCGCCGCGATCGTCTTTGTACATGTGCTTGAGCGCCGCCTTGGTGGTCAGGAAGGCGCCGTCCACGTGAATGGCCTGCATTTTCTTCCAGTCGGAAAACGCGAAGCTCTCGATGGGGTTGACGATCTGGATGCCGGCGTTCGAGATCAGGATGTCGATGCTGCCGTAGGCGGCCGCCACCTTGTCGATGCCTTGGTTCACGGCGTCTTCGCTGGTGACGTCCATGGCAACTCCCATCGCCTTGCCGCCGGCTTTTTCGATCTGTTGCGCGACCGCGTCCGCGCCCGCCTGGTTCAAATCGGCAATCGCGATGGTGGCGCCCGCGCGCGCCAGGGTCAGCGCAATTTCCTTGCCGATGCCGCTGGCCGCGCCTGTGACGACGGCCACTTTTCCATTCAACTGGGACATGCTGCTACCTCCGGACTAGGATTGCCGGCCCGTGAATGCGCCCAGGGGCGCGATGGCCGGCGACAGACAGGCCTGGCGAATGGCCGGCCGGTGTCGCGCCGGCGATTCGCCAGGAATTGATCCGATGGTAGTCCTTCAGCTTGAGCGCCGGCTGAACGCCCGTCGCGTGCCGCTTCAGCCCGGGCGCGCCGGAGCGGGGGCGGCTTCGGTGGCCGGGGCGCCGCTTGAGCGCAGCAGCAGGAAACCGACCACGGCGGACGCCAGCGACCCGGTCAGCACCCCGATCTTGGTGGCGTCGACCGTCGCCGCGTCGGTGAAAGCCAGCGCGCCGATGAACAAGCTCATCGTGAAACCGATACCGCACAACAGCGCCACGCCGTACAACTGCTTGAAGATGGCATGACGCGGCAGGCTGGCCATGCCGGTCTTGATCGCCAGCCAGGCAAAGCCGAACACGCCCAGTTGTTTGCCCAGGAACAGGCCCAGCGCCACGCCCAGCGGTACAGGTTGCGCCAGACTGGCCAGGCCCATGCCCGCGAACGACACGCCCGCGTTCGCAAAGCCGAAGATGGGGACGATCAGCAGGGCGACCGGCTTGTGCAGCGCGTGTTCCAGATCGTGCAGGGGCGAATGGGCCTCGGGCTTGCCCTGGTTGCGCGGGCGCAGCGGGATGGTCAGCGCCAAAGCGACACCGGCCAGGGTGGCGTGCACGCCGGACTTCAGCACGAAGTACCACAGCAGGGCGCCCAGCAGCAGATAAGGCGTCAGACGCAGCACGCCGGCGCGGTTCAGCAGGAACAGGCAGGCCAGGAGCGCACCGGCCATGGCCAGCGCAAACACCTGCAATTGAGACGTGTAGAACAGCGCAATGATGACGATGGCGCCCAGGTCGTCAAGAATGGCCAGCGCAGTCAGGAAGATTTTCAGCGATGTCGGTACGCGGCTGCCCAGCAACGCCAGGATGCCCAGCGCGAAGGCGATGTCGGTAGCGGCGGGAATGGCCCAGCCGCGCAAGGTGTCAGGCGTGCCCAGGTTGAGCAGCACGTAGATCAGGGCCGGCATCACCATGCCGCCCACCGCCGCCACGCCCGGCAGCACGATGCGGGATACCCCGCGCAACTGGCCGTCCAACACTTCGCGTTTGATTTCCAGGCCCACCAACAGGAAGAACACGGCCATCAGGCCGTCGTTGATCCAGTGCAGCACGGTTTCCTTGAGCACCACGGGACCGGCCGTGAAGCCCAGCTTGGTGCCCAGCACGTCGAAATAGACCGGGGCGGCGGGACTGTTGGCGACGATCAAGGCGACCAGCGCGGCGGCCATCAGCACATAGCCGCCCAGCGCTTCCGAGCGCAGGAATGCCTGAAGAAAAGAGGCGGGGCGATGGGGCGTGGCCGGCTGTGTCAAAGAGCGTCCTTGAAAAAGAGGGGTCGAAAAATTTGCTGAATTTTACCTGAACAGGCAAGGCAATGCCGTGCGGCGCAGTCAGCGCGGCACCGGCAAAGTGAGGCAACTGTAGTTCAACGTCGGCGAATTTCCATGCATTCTCAGTAATTCTTGAAAGGGACGTGGGCAGGTGTTCGGTCGGATTTGTCGTATATGTCGGTCCTGCAATGCTGTCCCGGGGAAAGTAAGAATTTTCTCGGGCATTTAGCGCGCGTTCCTGACTAGCATCGCCGAGCTTAGTCCTTGCTTGCGCCCTATGCGTCCTATGCCACCTCAGCCACCTCAGCCCCCACAGCCCCCACAGCCTCCTCGGTCCCCACACCTCCCCCCGCTTTCCGTGCTGACCTACCAGCCCGCCAGGCCCGGCGCGGCTCCCCGGCTGGTCGATATCGGCAGCGCGGTGAGCGCACTCCCGTCGTCAGACGCCCATGGTCATTACCAGGTAATGCACCTGGCTCCCAGCATGAGCCTGTTGGCTTGGCACGGTGACGGCGCGCGCTTTGACATGTCTTGCCACGGCAGCATCCAGGTGTGGGCAGGCCCACGCCTGGCCGCCTCTGAATGCCCGCATGAATGCCGTCAGCCGGGCGTGCTGCCGCTGGCGCCGGAAGATGTGGCGTATCTGGAAGCCTATCTGCTGGTTCTGGGTCAAGCCTGGCACCGGGCCGACACGAACGCCGACACGAACGCCGACACGAACGCCGCCCGCCTGCCGCAATGACTGCCCCACCCGTTGATACTCCGGCCGCTGATGTCGGTGGCCGACTGCGCATCCTGCATACCGAAGCCGCCACCTCATTCGGCGGGCAGGAATTTTGCGTCTACAAGGAAATGGTTGCGATGCGCGACCGCGGCCATCATCTGGAACTGCTGTGCCAGCCCGGTGCGGAACTGGGCGACCGGGCAAGCGAGGCAGGGTTCACGGTGCACCGCATCGTCATGGACGGCCCGGGCAATTTTTTGCGCGGCGTGCTCTTTGTACGTCGCTTGCTTCGGCGCGGGCGCTTTGACGTGGTCAACACGCACAGCCGCCGCGACACCGTATTGGCCGCGTGGGGCGCAAGGCTGGCCGGCGCGCCGCTGATCGTGCGCACGCGGCATCTGGCCAAGCCCATCGGTTCGCTTTATGCCTACACCTGGCTTGCGCATCGCGTCATTGCCGTCAGCCGGTATGTGCAGCAGCAGTTGCTGGATGGCGGCGCGCGGCCCGGCTCTGTGGCCACGATTCATTCGCCCATCGTGCTGCCGCACGCCGCGCAACATGCCTGCGTCCGGCGCGAGCTCGGCCTGCCGGCAGATGCGTTGGTGGTGGGATGCGTGGCGGTGATGCGCGCTGAAAAAGGCCATGCCGACCTGATCGATGCCTTTGACCAGATTGCTGCCCGTTTTCCCGCCGCGCATCTGGTGCTGGTCGGCGACGGCATGCCGTTGATGGCGCAGTTGCAGGACAAGGTGAAGGCGATGGGGCTGGACGCGCGGGTGCGTTTCACGGGCCGGCGCCACGATATCGCCAACGTGTTGATGGCCTTGGACATCTTTGCGTTGGCAACGCACCGCGAAGCGCTGGGCACCGTCTTCATCGAGGCCGCCGCCATGGGCGTGCCCGTGGTGGGCACGAACGTGGGGGGCGTACCCGAAACCATGCAGGCAGGCGTGACCGGCCTGCTGGTGCCGCCGCGCGACCCGCCCGCGTTGGGGGCGGCATTGGCCACGTTGTTGGCAGACCCCGCCTTGCGCCGCCGGATGGGCGTGGCGGGCAGGGTGCGGATACGGGACCAGGGCTTGTTCTGCGCCGAACGCGCCGCCCAGCAGGTGGAAACCGTGTACGCATCGTGGCTGGCAGAACGGGGCCACGGCGCCCGCGCGGCCTAGCCCGGTAGCGAGTTTCAAAGCCCTGACAGTGTGCGCAATGCACTGCGCAATTCACCACGCAATGCCCCACGGCGCGGTCAATGCACACCGGCCGCGTGCATCAGCAGTGCATCAGTGCATCAGCAGCGCATTCATCGCTTCGACGACGCGATTGCGATAGCGCGGCAGCAAGGCTTGCGTGCGCGCCTGGCGGTCGGCCCATTGTGCCGGCTCCGCGCCGGCGGCAATGCGCGGCGCGGCCCAGATCGGGTCCGGAAAATGACGGTCGCCGCGCCACCGGGGAATCACGTGCCAATGCAGGTGCGGGACCATGTTGCCCAGCGACGCCAGGTTGATCTTGTCCGGCGCCAGCACGGCCTGCTGCGCTTCTTCCACCGCGTAAACGGCGCGCATCAGCAGGTCGCGCCCGTGCGTGGACAGGCTGGTCATCTCGGCCAGATGGCCGTTCCAGACCACCCGCGTGAAGCCGGGGTAGTCGGCATCGTCAACCTCGATCACGCGCAGATGCGGCCCGCGCCACAGCACCGTGCCGCCGTCTTCCTGGCACAAGGGGCAGTTCGGGTCGCGCGCGCTCATGTCAGCACCTTGCGGTACTGGATGAAGCCCGAGCGGTCGGCGATGCGGTCGTACAGCTGCATGGCGGGGGCGTTCGTTTCGTGCGTCAGCCAGTACACGCGCGCGGCGTTGGCGGCGGTGGCTTCCGCGTAGACGTGTTCGATCAGCTTGCGGCCCGCGCCGGTGCCGCGCACGTCCGCGTCCACGTACAGGTCTTGCAGGTAACAGTAGTCGCCCGCCGTCCAGGTGGAGCGATGGAAGATCCAGTGCACCATGCCGATGGCGCGGCCGCCGTCAAACGCCAGCGCGGCGTGCATGGGTTCGGCGGGGTCCAGCAGGCGCGCCCAGGTGTTGCGCGTCACGGCATCGTCGATGCTGACGCGGTAAAACGCCTCATAGCCCTTCCACAGCGGCAGCCAGATGTCGAAGTCGGCGGCGCCGATGGGGCGGATTTCAGCGGTACTCATGGCGCGAGGCCTCCTACACGGTCGAATTCAAAGTTGGTCTTCCAGGGCCTGGACGATGTGTCGCAGCACCTGCAGGCGAGCGTAACGCTTGTCGTTGGCCGACACCAGATGCCACGGCGCATGGGCCACGTCCGTGCGGGTCATCATCTCGTTGGCGGCCGCGGCGTAGTCCTTCCATTTTTCCCGGTTGCGCCAGTCGTCCGGCGTGATCTTGAAATTCTTGAAGGGCGATTTCTCGCGTTCCTTGAAGCGTTCCAGCTGCACGTCTTCGGTTACCGCCAACCAGAACTTCAGCACCAGCGCGCCGCTGGCCGCCAGTTGCTCTTCGAAGTCATTGATCTCGCCGTAGGCGCGCCGCCATTGCGTGGGGGCGATCAATTTTTCCACCCGCTCGACCAGCACGCGGCCGTACCAGGACCGGTCAAAGATGGCGACGCGGCCGTGGCGCGGCAGGTGGCGCCAGAAACGCCACAGGTACGGACGCGACAACTCATAGCTGGTGGGTGCGGCAACGGGAGTGATGTCGAACTGGCGGGCGTCCAGCGCGTGCGTGACACGGCGAATGGCGCCGCCCTTGCCGGCGGCATCCTGGCCTTCAAATACCAGGATCAAGGAACGATCCTGGAATTTTCGCGAACGCGCCGCGCGCGCCAGGCGGCCCTGCAACAGGCCCAGCTCGGATTCGTAATCGTCTTTGTCGATCTTGGCGTCGTAGTCCAGTTCGCCGAGGCGGTCGACGACGCGCGTCGGGCGCGCATGCGCGTGAAACGATGCCGGTATGCGCGGCACGCCACGCTGGCGCATCGCGGCCAGCACGGATTCCGCTGTACGCGCCGCGCGCATGTTTTCGTCGGCGCTGGGGATGACGACCCAGGGCGCGTGGCCGCTGTCGGTATGGTTCAGCACGATCTGCGCGCCATGCCGAATGCGGTCGAACCGCTTGGCCACTTTCAAGTCCACCGGGCTGACCTGCCAGGACGTCTCGGGGCTGGCCATCAAACGCTGGGCGCGTTCGGTCTGCGCCTTGGCCGACAGGTGGAACCACAGCTTTACGATTTGCACGCCCTCGGCGGCCAGCATGGCTTCAAAGCGCAGGATGGCGGCGGATTGCGCGGCGATGTATTCCTGGTTGGGCTTCTTGCTGGCGGCCTCGATGATCAAGGGCGCATACCAGGAACCGAACACGATGCCCGTTTTGCCCTTGGGCGGCAGGTCCTTCCAGTACCGCCAGAACGGCGGGCGGTCCAGCTCTTCGCCTTCGGGCGGGCCATACGCCAGCGTCTTGATGTGGCGCGGGTCCATCCATTCGTTCAACTGATTGATCGTGGCGCCCTTGCCCGCGCCGTCAATCCCGGCGACCACCACCAGCAAGGTCTTGTCGGCCTGTTCCAGGCGCCGGTACTGCGCGTTGAGCAGGGCGACGCGCAAGCGGGCTTCCAGCGGTTTGAACTCGTCCTTGGGCAGGCTGGGGTCGGCTTCGGCTTCTGCGAACATGGGGTTCCGTCTGGTCGGCTATCGGTAAGTCCGCCGATCTTGCGGGATTCGCCCGTGCCGCGCAAGTACGGTCATTGCACTTCGGGGGGCGCTGGCCACGCCGCGCCGCCTACAGCCCGTTGACCGGAATCTTCAGGTAGCGCACGCCGTTGTCTTCGGGCGGCGGAAAATGCCCCGCGCGGATATTGACCTGGATGGCCGGCAGGATCAGCGTCGGCATGCCCAGCGTGGCGTCGCGCCGCGTGCGCATGGCCACGAACTCATCCTCGCTGATGCCGTCGCGCACATGGATGTTGGACGCCCGTTGTTCGGCCACCGACGTCTGCCAGTGGGCCTGGCGGCCAGCCGGCGGATAGTCATGGCACATGAACAGGCGCGTGCCCCCGGGCAATGCCAGCAGGCGCTGGATGGACCGGTACAGTTCGTGCGCGTCGCCACCCGGGAAATCGCAACGCGCCGTGCCCACGTCCGGCATGAACATCGTGTCGCCCACGAACGCGGCGTCGCCGATCAGGTAGGCCATGTCGGCGGGCGTGTGGCCGGGCACGTGGATGGCGGTGGCCGTCAGTTGGCCGATCGAAAAGGTCTCGCCGTCGGCGAACAGGCGGCCGAACTGCGAGCCGTCCAGCTGGAATTCGGGTTCCAGGTTGAAGACCTGCTTGAACACGCCTTGAACGGTACGGATGCTTTGCCCGATGGCGATTACGCCGCCCAACTGCCGTTGCAGATAGGGCGCGGCCGACAGGTGGTCGGCATGCGCATGCGTTTCCAGCAGCCATTGCGTTTGCAGCCCCTGTTCGCGCACGTACTGCACGACGCGATCGGCGCTGGCCGTGCTGCTGCGTCCGGACTTCGGGTCGTAGTCCAGCACCGAATCGATGATGGCGCAGGCGCTGCCGTCATGCACGACGTAAGTGACGGTGGCGGTGACGGAGTCGAAAAACGCTTGGATGTGTGGATTCATGGCCGGCCGTGGAGACAACTTCATACGAACAAACAATACTTATTCAATATATATTTTTAAATAATATTGTTCGATAGTTTATACATAAATATAATGACCGCCCGCCTTCTTTGTCACCCCCCTGGCTCATGAACTCCCCCCTGACCGACTGCGAACTTGCCGCCTTGCGCGCCTCTGCCGCCAAGGCCTGCACGCTGCTCAAGGCGTTGGCCAACGAAGACCGGCTGCTGTTGCTGTGCCAGCTGGTGCAAGGCGAACGCAATGTGGGTGAACTGGAATCGCTAACGGGGATCCGCCAGCCGACCCTGTCGCAGCAGCTGGGCGTGCTGCGCGACGAAGGGCTGGTGGCCACGCGCCGTGATGGCAAGTACGTCTACTACCAGATGGCCAGCCTTGAAGTCAGCCTGGTCATGAAAACGCTATCCAGTTTGTACTGCGGCCGCGCGATGGCGTCACTCACATGAACCTGGACTGGTCCGCCTTTACCCCGTGCCGGACGCGCTGATCGTTCTGGCCGCGATGATCGCGGGCATGGCGATCTTCGCGGTGATCGAAAAGACCCGACAGCGCTAGGCCGTCGCGGCCTTCGCGTTACTCGTACGTGCGCACGTCGTCGATGACCTTGCCGTCGTTGGGCAGGCTGTCGGCATCCGCCCATTCCACGTCGGCGCGCAGTTTGGTCACATCGCGCACCGATTCCGCGATGCGCTTGGACAGGTCTTCGCCGCGCACGCGCGATTCCACCTTCAACACCATCCGGTCCGACCCCGTGCTGCCGCTGATGACCAGCCGCGCGCGCAGGATCTCGGGATGGCGCCGCGCCACGTCCGCCACTTGCGAGGGGTGCACGAACATGCCGCGCACCTTGGTCGTCTGGTCGGCGCGGCCCATCCAGCCCTTGATGCGCGTGTTGGTGCGCCCGCAAGGCGAGATGCCCGGCATGACCGCCGACAGATCGCCGGTGCCAAAGCGCACCAGCGGGTAGTCCGGGTTCAAGGTGGTGACGACCACTTCGCCGACCTCGCCGTCTGGCACCGGTTCGCCCGTGCCCGGGCGCACGATTTCCACGATGATGTCTTCGCCCAGCACCAGCCCCTGGCGCGCGGGGGTTTCAAACGCAATCATGCCCAGGTCGGCGCTGCCGTACGCCTGATAACCGTCGATGCCGCGCGCCGCCAGCCAGTCGCGCAGCGACGGCGGGAAGGCTTCGCCCGACACCAGCGCACGCCGCAACGAGCCCAGCTTCACGCCCAGTTCGTCCGACTTTTCCAAGATGATTTTCAGAAAGCTTGGCGTGCCCGTGTAACCGCTGGGCGCCAGGTCCTGAATAGCGCGCACCTGTTGCTCGGTCTGGCCGGTGCCGCCCGGAAACACGGTGCAGCCCACGGCGTGCGCCGCCGTTTCCATCATGGAGCCGGCCGGCGTGAAGTGATAGGAAAAGCAGTTGTAGGCCAGCTCGCCCGCGCGAAAACCCGCCGCGTACAGCGCGCGGGCAAAGCGCCAGTAATCGGCGCGCGCGCTTTCCGGTTCGTAGATGGGGCCGGGCGACGCAAACACGCGCATCGCCTCGCCCCAGCCAATGGCCGAGAAGCCGCCGAACGCCTTGCCGGGGCCGGCGGGCGTGGCGTCGTCGTCGCGGCTGTGCTGCTGGCGTTCCAGCAGTTCGTGCTTGCGCAGCACCGGCAGGCGGGCAAGCGCCGCGCGCGTCGTGATGCTGGCCGGGTCAACGCCGCGCAGCTGCTCGGCGATTGCCGGCGCACGCGCAATGGCGCGCGAAATCGCGGCGGGCAAGGCCGCCATCAATTCGCGCTCGCGTTGCTCGGGCGCACGGGTTTCCAGTACATCGAAAAACTCGGACATGGGATCGCACCCTCTCTTCAGGCCAGCCAGCGTTTGCGGCGGCGATAGAACTTGTTGTCGCGAAAGCTCTTGCGTTCTCCGCTGGAAATGCCCAGGTAGAACTCCTTCACGTCCTCGTTCTGGGCCAGATCCAGCGCGGCCCCGTCCATCATGACGCGTCCGTTCTCCAGGATGTAGCCGTAGTCGGCATAACGCAGCGCGATGTTGGTGTTCTGTTCCGCCAGCAGGAAGCTCACGCGTTCACGCTGGTTCAGGTCGCGCACGATTTCAAAAATCTCTTCCACGATCTGCGGCGCGAGCCCCATCGAGGGCTCGTCCAGCAGGATCATGTTGGGGTTGGCCATCAGCGCGCGACCGATGGCGGTCATCTGCTGTTCACCGCCCGACGTGTAGCCCGACTGGCTGGTGCGACGTTGCTTCAGGCGCGGGAAATACTGATAGACGCGTTCCAGCGCGGCGGCGGTATCGGCGCGGCTCATGCTGCGGGTGTAGGCGCCCGTCAGCAGGTTTTCCTCGATGGTCAGGTGCGCGAAACAGTGGCGGCCTTCCATCACCTGCACGACGCCGCGCTTGACCAGCTCGGCCGGCGACAGACGTTCGATACGCTGGCCCCGGTATTGGATATGGCCCTTGGTGACGTCGCCGCGTTCGCCCTTGAGCAGGTTCGAAATCGCGCGCAGCGTCGTGGTCTTGCCGGCGCCGTTGGCGCCCAGCAAGGCCACGATCTTGCCTTCCGGCACTTGCAGGGACACGCCCTTGAGCACCAGGATCACGTGGTTGTAGATCACCTCGATGCCGTTGACGTCCAGCAGCACCGAGGGCGCGGCGGCAGGGGCGGCAACCGGGGTTGCTGCGGAAGGTGCGGCGGAGAATGCAGCGGAAGATGCAGCGGTCATGACGAATCCTGCGGCGTGGTGGCGGCCGGCATCCCCAAGGACGCCGGCCGTCGGTTCACATCAGTTCTCGCAAGTGCGGGGCGTGATGTTCTTTTCCTTGGCGTACTTGGCCGCGGCGTCCTTGACCATCGGGTCCAGAATCGTCTTGTCGGCCTGGTACCAGTCGGACACCACCTTGAACTTGGCGCCGTCCCACTGCACGATGCGGGCCCAGTCGTCGCCCTTGTGGTTGCTGCACGAGGTCTTCACGGGGCGCATGATCTGGCCAAAACCCAGCTTGTCCAGCTTGTCCTGCGTCAGGTTCAGGTTTTCAAAACCCCAGCGCACCTGCTCGGGCGTCAACGCCTTGCCCTTGCCGTACTTTTCCTGCGCCGTGCGGATCGCTTCCACTTGCAGCATCGAAATCATCATGCCGCGCGTGTGGGCGATGGTGCCCAGCGTGGTCTTGCCGGTCTTGTCCGCGCCCTGGCCCTTGTCGTAGACAAACTTCTTCAGGTCGTCGTAGACCTTGTCGTGGTCGGCGCCGCTGTTGTGCACGGTGATGGCGTTGTAGCCCTTGGCGACATCGCCAAGATCTTTGACGTCGCCTTCAGAGCCGGCCCACCAGATGGCGTACATCTTGTCGCGCGGATAGCCGCTGGCCTGCGCTTCGCGGATGGCGGTGGGCGTCATGATGCCCGCGCTCCACAGCAGCACGTAGTTCGGGCGCGCCTGGCGGATCTGCAACCAGGTGGACTTCTGTTCCACGCCGGGGGCGGTCACGGGATACAGCACCAGCTCGAAGCCTTCCTTGGCCGCGCGCTTTTGCAGCAGCGGGATCGGTTCCTTGCCGTAGGGCGAGTCGTGATAGACCAGGGCAATCTTCTTGCCCTTGAGCTTGTCCATGCCGCCCTCTTTCTTGGCGATGTCCTGGATCATCACGTCGGCAGCGGTCCAGTAGGTGCCCAGCAGCGGGAAGTTCCATTCGAACACGCTGCCGTCCACCGACTGCGACAGGCCGTAGCCCATCGTTTCAACCGGCACCTTGTCGACCATGGCCTTGTCGCTGACGGCGAAAGTGATGCCGGTGGACTGGGTGTCAAAGCCCGATGCGCCGGTGCCCTTGCCCTTCAGCCGTTCATAGCATTCCACGCCGCGGTCGGTGGCGTAGGCGGTTTCGCATTCTTCGTAGGTGATCTTGACGCCGTTGACGCCGCCATCACGTTCGTTGACCAGCTTCAGGTAGTCCAGCTTGCCATCGGCCCAGGGAATGCCCAGCGGCGCGAACGACCCGGTGCGATACACCAGCAACGGAACGAACTGCTCTTCGGCCGCCATTGCCGGCGTGGCCACGGCGCCAAGGGCGCCGGCTGCGGCCACCAGGGCTGCCGCCAACTTCAGGTTAAGACGCTTCATCTCCATTTACCTCCTGCGTGGTGCTTGGGTCAGTAAACCCTGGGACACCGGGATTGGCCCGGTCTTGAGCCGGGTATTCAGGATGGTCGCCGTGGCGCTTGTGCCGCCCCGACAGCCGTTTATCAATAAGCTCTTATCGCGTGTTGCCTCAGTACCTCCGAGTGGCCCCTTGATGGCAAGCGCCAACGGCGCTTCGGGGGGGCATCTCGTTCAATGCGGGAACGGCCAGATGCGCAGCTTTTCTTTTCCGATGCTCCACAAGCGCGCCAGCCCGTGCGGTTCGGCGATCAGGAAGAACACGATCAGCGCGCCGAACACCATGTGCTCGATGTGCGCGGCGGTGTCCACCGACAGCGGGATGCCCAGCGCATGCGGGATGTTCGACAGCGCCACCGGCACCAGCACGATGAACGCCGCGCCGAAGAAGCTGCCGATGATCGAGCCCAGCCCCCCGATGATGACCATGAACAGCAGCTGGAACGAGCGCGTCAGGTCAAACGCCAGCGGTTCCCACGAACCCAGGTGGATGTAGCCCCACAGCGCGCCCGCCACGCCCACGATGAACGAGCTGACCGCAAACGCCGTCAGCTTTGCGTACATGGGGCGGATGCCGATGACCGACGCCGCCACGTCCATGTCGCGTATCGCCATCCATTGGCGGCCGATCGCGCCGCGCACCAGGTTCTTGGCCAGCAGGCTGAAGATCACCACCAGGATCAGCACGAACAGGTACTTTTCCATGGCCGATTGCACCGGCAGGCCGAACGCCGTCAGCGGCGGCACCGACACGTTGCCCGAAGACGAATAGTTGGTGAAGAACGGAATGCGCAGGAACGCCCAGTCCACGAAGAACTGCGCGGCCAGTGTCGCCACCGCCAGGTATAGCCCGCGTATCCGCAGGCTGGGGATACCGAAGATCACGCCGACCAGCGTGGCGAAGCAGCCGCCCAGCAAGATCTGGATGATCAGCGGCATGCCCGGAAAGCGCACGCCGAAGTTCCAGGCTGCATACGCGCCCACCGCCATGAAGGCGCCCGTGCCCAGCGAGATCTGCCCGCAATAGCCGACCAGGATGTTCAGGCCGACCGCCGCCAGGGACAGGATCAGGAACGGAATCAGAATGGCGCGCAGCAGGTAGTCGGACGACAGCGCGGGCACGGCGATGAACGCCACCGCCAGCAGTAACCAGATGAAGATGCGGTCCTGGCGGATCGGGAAGATCTGCTGGTCCGCCCGGTACGTGGTCTTGAACTGGCCGTTTTCACGATAGAACATGTTTTTATCCTAGTGGCCTGTGGTTTACACGCGGTCGATGATCTTCTCGCCGAACAGCCCTTGCGGACGGAACAGCAGGAACACCAGCGCCAGCACATAGGCGAACCAGATTTCGATACCGCCGCCCACGAGCGACCCCAGGTAGACCTCGGACAGCTTTTCCCCCACGCCGATGATCAAGCCGCCCAGAATGGCGCCCGGCACCGACGTCAAGCCGCCCAGGATCACCACCGGCAACGCGCGCAGCGCCGCGGTGGACAGCGTGAACTGCACGCCAAATTTCGAGCCCCAGATAATCCCCGCCACCAGCGCCACCAGGCCCGCCACGCACCACACGATGACCCAGATGCGATTCAGCGGAATGCCGATGGACTGCGCGGCCTGGTGGTCGTCGGCCACCGCGCGCAGGGCGCGGCCGGTGGACGTGTATTGAAAGAACAGCGCCAGCGTGGCCACCAGCAGCGCGGCGATGACAGCCGCTGTCAGGTCTTCAAGGTTGATCAGCAAGCCGCCTTCAAAGACCGTGTCCAGAATCATCAGCGGATCTTTCGGCATGCCCACGTTGATGGAATACACCGAGCTGCCGAACGTGATCTGGCCCAGCCCGTCCAGGAAGTAGCTGATGCCCAGCGTCGCCATCAACAGCGTGGTGGCTTCCTGGTTGACCAGGTGGCGCAGCACAAAGCGTTCAATCGCAACGGCCAGCAGGAACATCACCATGGCGCTGACGATGAACGCCAGCACGTTGGCCAGGATCATGTTGTCAAAGCCCAGCCAGCGCGGTATCCATTCCGAGAAACGCGCCATCGACAAGGCGGCCACCAGCACCATCGCGCCCTGCGCGAAGTTGAAGACGCCGGACGCCTTGAAGATCAACACGAAGCCCAGGCCGATCAGCGCATACATCATGCCGCTCATCAAGCCGCCGAATAAGGTCTCTAGAAAAAATCCCATGTCTGTCCGCCTCAGTGCGACACGCCGAGATAGGCGCGGATGACGTCTTCGTTCGCACGGACTTCGTCCGGGCGGCCATCGCCGATCTTCTTGCCGTAGTCCAGCACCACCACGCGGTCGGAAATGTCCATCACCACGCCCATGTCGTGCTCGATCAGCACGATGGTGGTGCCGAATTCATCATTCACATCCAGGATGAAGCGGCTCATGTCCTGCTTTTCCTCGATGTTCATGCCGGCCATGGGTTCGTCCAGCAACAACAGGCGCGGCTCCATCGCCAGTGCGCGGCCCAGGTCCACACGCTTTTGCAGGCCGTAGGGCAGCCGGCCCACCGGCGTCTTGCGATACGCCTGGATTTCCAGGAAGTCGACGATGTTCTCGACGAATTCCCGGTGTTGGGTCTCTTCGCGTTCGGCCGGGCCCAGGCGGAAAGCTTGCGACAGCAGCCCGCACTTCATGCGCAGATTGCGGCCCGTCATGATGTTGTCCAGCACGCTCATGCCCTTGAACAGCGCCAGGTTCTGGAACGTGCGCGCGATGCCCATTTCGGCGGCGCGGCGCGGGTTCATCTTCGAGAAACTCTCGCCACGGAATGCGATCCCGCCTTTCTGCGGCGTGTAGACGCCGTTGATGACGTTCAGCATGGAACTCTTGCCCGCGCCGTTGGGGCCGATGATGGCGCGGATCTCGTGCTCGCGCACGTTGAAGGAAATGTCCGTCAGCGCTTTCACGCCGCCAAAGGACAACGAGATGTTCTGCATGTCCAGCATGACGTCGCCGATACGCTGGTCGCGGTCGTTGTTGCTCATGATCTCTACGCGGCTCGGGCTGTGATGGCGGGAAACGTCTTGACGGGCCAGATCTTCAGGTCAGCTGAGATCTTGCCGGTGCGTCCGTCTTCGAACTTCACTTCGGTTTCAATGAACTGCGACTGCTTGCCGCTGAACAGGGCGTCGATCAGCACGCCGTATTTCTGCGCGATGAATGCGCGGCGCACCTTGCGCGTGCGGGTCAGCTCGTCGTCGTCCGGGTCCAGTTCCTTGTGCAGGATCAAAAAGCGGCTGACCTGGGACGCGCACAGCTTGGGGTCGGTGGCCAGATCGGCGTTGACTTGCTCAACGCATTCGGCGATCAGCTGGTAGACCTCTTCCTTGGCGGCCAGGTCGGTGTAGCCCGCATACGGCAGGCCCCGGCGCTCGGCCCAGTTGCCCACGGCTTCCAGGTCGATGTTGATGAAGGCGCATACGTCGTCGCGGTTGGCGCCAAAGGCCACGGCTTCCTTGATGTGCTGGAAGAACTTGAGCTTGTTCTCGATGTACTTCGGCGCGAACAGGCTGCCGTTGGCCAGCTTGCCCACGTCTTTGGCGCGGTCGATGATCTTCAACTGGCCGTCGGTGTCCAGGTAGCCCGCGTCACCCGTGTGGAACCAGCCGTCGGCGCTGCGCGCTTCCGCCGTGGCGTCCGGGTTGCGGTAGTACTCCTTGAACAGACCGGGGCTCTTGACCAGAATTTCGCCGTTGTCCGCCACGCGTATTTCAACGCCGGCCACGGGCGGGCCGACGGTGTCGTCGCGCACCTTGCCGTCGGGTTGCACGCAGACGAACACGGACGTTTCCGTCGAGCCGTACAACTGCTTCAGGTTGATGCCGATAGACCGATAGAACACGAACAGGTCCGGGCCGATGGCTTCGCCCGCCGTATACGCCACGCGCACGCGGCTCATGCCCAGCGCGTTGCGCAAGGGGCCGTAGATCAACGCATTGCCCAGCGCATAGCGCAGGCGATCCCAGGCGTTGACGGATTCGCCGTCCAGGATCTTGGTGCCCACGCGACGCGCCAGCTTCATGCAGGCGCCGAACAGCTTGCGCTTGATGTAGCCCGCGTCTTCCATGCGGATCATCACGTGCGTCAGCAGGCCTTCCAGCACGCGCGGCGGCGCGAAGTAGTAAGTGGGACCGATGTCGCGCATGTCGATCGACACGGTGTCCGGCGATTCGGGATGGTTGACCGTGAAGCCCGTGACCAGCAGCTGCGTATACGAGAACATGTTCTGCCCGATCCAGGCGGGAGGCAGATACGCCAGCACGTCTTCCTGGTCGGTCAGCTTTTCCATGTCGGACACGGCGCGCGCGCGGTCGATCAGCGCATGGTGCGTCAGCACCACGCCCTTGGGCTTGCCGGTGGTGCCCGACGTATAGAACATGGCGGCCGGGTCGTGCGGCTGCACGGCGGCGATGGCGCGGTCAAGAAAGTCGGGATGTTGGGCCGCGTAGTCCTGGCCCAGCTTCTCCAGCTGTTCATACGACTGCAACATGGAATCGGAGTAATGGCGCAGGCCGCGCGGGTCATCAAACACCACGTGCTTCAAGGCCGGACATTGCTCGCGCACTTCCAGCATCTTGTCGACCTGTTCCTGGTCTTCCACCACCGCCACGCTGATCTCGGCGTCTTGCAGCACGTAGACCATTTCCTGCGCGACGGCGTCTTGATAAAGCGGCACGGGAATCGCGCCCAACGATTGCGCGGCCATCATCGCCATGTACAGACGCGGCCGGTTCTCGCCGATGACGGCCACGTGCATGCCAGGCCGAATGCCCAGCGCCGCCAGGCCATTGGCCACATGGCGTACATGCTCGGCCACCTGGGACCACGTCAGGGTTTGCCAGATCCCCAGGTCTTTCTCTCGGATCGCGGGCCGCGACCCACGTACATTGGCATGCGCGAACAGCAGCGCTGGAAAGGTGTCCAGCGCCGCCGGCACCTGTGCGGATGCGGGCGATGAATGTGCCACGTTGTCTCCTCCGGTTTGGGCACACCGCGCCGGCGCGCCGCGGATGCGGCATTGGCGAGTAGGGGCTTGACCAGTTGGTTTTAGATTTACGGCAGGACTTAAGGTATAAGGTTGGGTTGCTACCAACTGTCACCATCGCGACATTCAAGGAACTTTTAGGGTATTCCCGATGCAGCTATCCGACTCCCTTCAACTTGCCGCGGCGTGGTTTCGCGTGCTCAACGCCGAGCAACAATCGCGCGTCGAGCGGGACCTGTCCGTGCAGCAAGTCGTTGCCGGATCGATCATAGAGCGCAAAGGGGAACTCGCACAGGCTTGGATTGGTGTATTGGCCGGCTTGGTGAAAGTGTCGGTGGGCAACGCGGAAGGCAAGGTCGCCTCGTTGACGGGCGTACCCGCCGGCGGCTGGATCGGCGAAGGGTCGCTCTTGAAGCGCGAAGTCCGCAAATATGACATCGTCGCGCTGCGCGATTCCGTCGTGGCGCGGCTGCCGGCGCCCACATTCGACTGGCTGCTGGACACCAGCATTCCGTTCAACCGTTATCTGCTGCATCAGCTGAACGAGCGCGTGGCGCAGTTCATCGGCAAGGCCGAATACGACCGCTTGCTGGATCCTGATGCACGCGTGGCCCGCTGTCTGGCTGAACTGTTCAATCCTTTGCTGTATCCCGGCATGGGAATGCGGCTGACGATTACGCAAGAAGAAGTCGGCTATCTGGCCAGGGTGTCGCGCCAGCGTGCGAATCAGGCGCTGCGCAAACTGGAAGAGGCGGGTCTGTTGAACGTGGAATACGGCGCGGTACGCGTGCTGGATCTGGACGGACTGAAACAATACGGGTCGGACCGCAGTACGGTGGAAGGCGAACACGCGGCCTGAAGGCAGGGCGGTGTGATGTTCCGAAGCCCTAAAAAATATTCAAAAAAGCCTTGACGTTAAGTAGTGCGCTATTTAATATTGCGCAATGAAATCCAAAGCGAAAGCGCCCACCAAAGCCAAAAGCGCGTTCAACCCGCTGCTGCTGGACAGCCAACTGTGCTTCGCCCTGTACTCGACCTCGCTGGCGATGAACAAGGTGTACCGCAAGCTGCTGCGCGGGCTGGACCTGACGTATCCGCAGTACCTGGTGATGCTGGTGCTGTGGGAAGGGGACGACATCACGGTGACCGATATCGGCGCCCGGCTGTTCCTGGATTCGGCCACGCTGACGCCGCTGCTCAAGCGTCTGGAAGCCGCCGGTCTGGTGACCCGCAAGCGCGCGGTGGACGACGAACGCCAGGTGATCGTGGGGCTGACGCAGCAAGGCCGTGATCTGCGCGAGCAGGCCGAGGCCGTGCCGCATTCCGTGGCTGCCGCCGCCCAGTGCTCGCTGGACGAAGCCCAGGGCATGATGAAGGCGCTGCACGCATTGCGGGAAAAGCTGGTTGATAGTGTTTGAAGTGTGGGGTGATGCGTGTCATCATCCGATCTAATAAATAGTGCACGATATAGTAGCGTGCGATGTAAATGGAATTGAAACCGATTTGAAGCAGGTCTGAAGCAGGTTTGCAGTGGGTTAGCAGTCCATCAGTAAGCGCCGATGCGGGAAGGCCCGCCCGGCCCAGGCAGTTCAACTTTCATCCTACAAAGGAAACGCATCATGTCTATCGAAAAAGTCCTCTACCGCGCCAATGCAACCGCCACCGGTGGCCGTGAAGGCCGTGGCGTCAGCGATGACGGCAACCTGGACGTCAAGCTGACCACGCCGCGTGAACTGGGCGGCGCGGGCGCGGCCGGCACCAACCCTGAACAGCTGTTCGCAGTGGGCTACTCCGCCTGCTTCCTGGGCGCAATGAAGTTCGTTGGCGGCCGCGACAAGATCGCCATCCCGGCCGACGTGTCGGTGAACGGCATCGTGGGTATCGGCGCCATCCCGACCGGCTTCGGCATCGAAGTCGAATTGAAGATTTCCCTGCCGGGCATGGACCGCGAACAGGCCGAAAAGCTGGTGGCGGCAGCGCACATTGTTTGCCCATACTCGAACGCCACGCGCGGCAACATCGACGTGACGCTGACCATCGTCTAAGCGTCGTTGCGCGCTGCGACGCGCACCCCGCGCCAGCCGCCCGGATAGAAGCGGGCGTAAGCAGACGCGACGGTTCCGTGTTGAACGCACGGCCCGTCGCGTTTTTCGTTGCTAGTGCCCGCCGCCCAGGTACGCCGCCACCACCGCCGGGTCGTCGCGCAACTTGTCGGCGCTACCGTGCACCGAGATCCGGCCGTTCTCCAGCACGTAGCCGTAGTCGGCCACCTGCAAGGCGGCCGCGGCAAATTGTTCGACCAGCAGCATCGTCACGCCCTCATCCTTCAAGCGCGCGATGATGCGGAACACCTCTTCCACCAAGATGGGCGCCAGCCCCATCGACGGCTCGTCCAGCAACACCAGTTCCGGGTTCAGCATCACGGCGCGCGCCATGGCCAGCATTTGCTGTTCGCCGCCCGACAAGGTGCCGGCCAGTTGATCGCGCCGTTCCTTCAGGCGCGGAAACAGATCCATGGCGCGGCCCAGGTCGGCCTGCACATCGCCCTTGGGGCGGCTGCCCGTCAGGCGCGGAAACGCACCCAACAGCAGGTTGTCGGTCACCGACAGCGTGGGAAACACGCGCCGGCCTTCGGGCGAATGCGCCAGGCCCAGCCGCGCGATGCGGTGCGATTCCAGACCATCAATGCGCTTGCCGCTCAGCGTGACCTCGCCCGCCGTGGGCCGGATCATGCCCGACAGCGCCCGCATCGTCGTGGTCTTGCCGGCGCCGTTGGAGCCGATCAGCGTCACCACCTTGGCCTTGGGCACCTCCATGCTGATGCCATGCAGCACCTTGACCTTGCCGTAGCCCGCTTCCAGATTCTTGATCGATAGCATCTTGTCGTCCTCTTGGCGTCAGGCGGGCGCGCCGCCCAGATACGCCTCGATAACCTTGGCGTTGCTTTGCACTTCGTTCGGCAGGCCTTCGGCAATCTTCTGGCCAAAGTCCAGCACCGATACGGTGTCGCACACTCCCATCACCACATCCATGTGATGTTCGATGAGGATCAACGTGATGCCGTGGTCGCGCACCTTGCGGATGATGGCCAGCAGCTCGACGATGTCGGGCGCGGTAAGCCCGGCGGCGGGCTCGTCCAGCAGCAGCAGCTGCGGGTCCAGCGCCAGCGCACGCGCGATTTCCAGCAATCGTTGCTTGCCGTAGGGCAGGTTGCGGGCTTCTTCGCTTGCCAGGGATTCCAGCCCCACGAATTCCAGCAGCGCCATGGCGCGAGCGCGGGCGCCTTGCTCTTCGCCCTTCCACTTCGGCGTGCGCAGCGCAATGCCGGCAAGGCCGGTGGTGAAGGTGTGGTGCAGGCCGACCAGCACGTTTTCCAGTGCCGTCATTTCGCCAAACAGCTGCACGTTCTGGAACGTGCGCGCGATGCCGGTGGCGGCGATATCCGCCGGCGGCAGGCCCACCAGCGACTTGCCCGAAAATTCCACCGCGCCGGCGGTCGGCACATAGATGCCGGTCAGCACGTTCATCATCGTGCTCTTGCCCGATCCGTTCGGGCCGATCAGGCCGTGGATGGTGCCGCGCTTGATGGTCAGGTCCACTTCGTTCAGCGCCTTCAGGCCGCCAAACTGCATCAGCACGCGCTTGGCGGACAGCAGCGTCTCGCCCTTGCCCGCCACCACGGCGTCCGGCACCGCGTCCTGTTCCTTGACCAGGTCGGTCTTCACCGACAGCGCCGCGCGGCGGTTCGAGAAGAACAGGTTGCGCACAAAGCCCACGATGCCGTCGGGCAGGTAATACACCACGAACAGGATCATCGCGCCGAAGATCGTCAGGCGCCAGTCGGTCACGGCTTCCAGCCAGTACGAAAAAATGGCCAGCACGATGGTGCCCACCACGGGCACGACCACGCGGCGTGGTTCGGCGCGGCCCTTGGACACGGCCACGATGCTGCCCACCGTGACCAGGATGGCGACCGCCAGCGCGATCAGGCGGAAGGTGCCGATGTCGTCCAGCATCTTGGGCAGCAGCACGATGATGGATGCGCCCAGCAGCGCGCCCGTGCGGCTTTTGCGCCCGCCCATGATGATGGCCAGCAGGAACAGGATGGTCAGTTCGAAGTTGTATGTGTTGGGCGAGATGTACTGTTCCGAATACGAGTACAGCGCGCCCGCCAGCCCGGCAAAGCCGGCGCTGATCACGAACGCGAACACCTTGTGCCGGTAGACCGACACGCCCATGCAGTCGGACGCAATCGGGCTGTCGCGCAGCGCTTCGAACGAGCGGCCCAGGTGCGACTTCAAGATGCGGTGCACGACGATCAGCGACAGCACCAGTAGCGCGCCCACCAGCCAGAAGTACTCGCTTTTGGTCAGGATGTGCCCGCCGATGGACGGCTTGGGAATCTTGATGCCCAAGGGGCCTTCGGTCATGAAGGTCATCTCGTTGATCAGGATCTGGATGATGGTGCCGAACGCCAGCGTCACCATCGCCAGGTAAGGCCCGGTCACGCGTAGCGCCGGCAACGCCAGCACCGCGCCAAAGGCCGCCGCGATCAGGATGGCGGCGGGCAGAATCACCCAGATCGGCATTTGCAGATGAAAGAACAGCACGCCGGCCACGTACGAGCCGATGCCGAACAGGCCGGCATGGCCCAGCGACACCTGGCCGGTGTAGCCCACCACGATATCGAGCCCGAACAGCAGGATCGAATAGATCATGATTGTTTCGATCAGGTGCAGGTAATACGTATTGGTCACGCCCAGGGGCACGGCGGCCAGGCAGGCCACGGCCACGACGGACAGCAAGAGGTGCAGGGGTTTCATCGCTTACACCTTCTTGATCGCGGTCTTGCCGAACAGGCCGGCGGGCTTGAAGGTCAGCACAAGCAGCAGCAATACCAATCCCGGCACGTCCTTGTACCCCGTCGACAGATAGAAACCGGTGGTGGTTTCGGCGATGCCCAGAATCAGCCCGCCCACCACCACGCCCATGCCGCTGGACAGGCCGCCGATGATCGCCACGGCAAACGCCTTCAAGCCCAGCACCGCGCCCATCGTGGCGCCGGTCAACGTCAGCGGCGCGACCAGCACGCCGGCAAACGCGGCGGTCAGCGATGACAGCGCATACGAAAACGTGATCACCATGCCGGTGTTGATGCCCATCAATCCGGCCGCGTCGCGATCGTTCGACGTGGCCACGAAGGCTTTGCCGTAAATGGACTTGCGGTTGAAGATTTCAACCAGGATCATCATGCCCAGCGCGCCGAACACCACCAGTAGTTCCATCGGCAGCACGTTGGCGCCCAGCACCTGGATGGGCGCTTCGGGCAGGGGCGACGGAAAGCGCAGGTCGTCGCGGCCCCAGATGTTCTCGGCCACGTTCTTGAAGATGATGCCCAGCGCGATGGTGGCCATGATCCAGCCGAATTCCGATCGCGTCTTGATGGCCGGCCGCACGCCCACGCGTTCGACCAGTGCGCCCTGCGCGAAGCCGAAGATGCAGACGATGGGAATCATGACCCAGTAGTTCACGCCCAGGCCGACCAGCGTCAGCCCGACCAGCGCGCCCAGCATCAGGGCTTCACCCTGACCGAAGTTCAGTGTGCCGGACGTGGCGAAGGTGAGCTGGTATCCGAACGCAATCACGGCATAGATCATGCCTAGCGCGATACCGCTGTAGATAAGCTGTAGAAGAATCATGGTGTGTGTCTTGATGCGCTGTGTTCCGTCCCAACCCCCTTGGGCAGAACGCTGTTTTCAGGCGGCGGCATGCCCCGCGCCGATGGCCCGGGCACGGGCGG
>NZ_JBLVOL010000012.1:52246-53732 GCF_053543755.1 Achromobacter semiaridum
CCGCCGCCTTCCTGCTGTTTCACACTTAGTTGGCCTTGACGACGCGGCCGCCCTTGACCTCGCCGATAACCACTTCCTTGGCCGTGATGGCGTCGTGGTTGTCGTGGGTGAACGGCTTGTTGTAGGTCATCACCACGCCTTCGACCGGTGTTTGCAGGTTTTCCAGCGCTTCGCGCACCTTGGCGCCGTCGGTGGAATTGGCCTGCTTGATGGCGGCCGCCAACAGGAAGACCGAGTCATAGCCTTGCGCCGCCGACACCGGGGAGTCGATGCGGTTGTTCTTGGGCTTGAACTTGGACAGGTAGGCGTCGATGAACGCCTTGCGTTTGGGCGAGTCGGGGTCCTGGATGAAGGTTTGCGGCATGCGCGCGCCTTCGCCGTTGGCGCCGGAGTTGTCGATGTAGTTGGCCATGGACAAGGTCCAGCTACCGATGATCGGCACCTTCCAGCCCAGCTTGGTCATGCCGTTGGCGATCTGGGCCAGTTCGGGGCCGATGCCATACGTCAGCACGGCTTCGGCGCCGGCGGCCTTGGCTTTCAACAGCTGGGCCGTCATGTCGACGTCCTTGATGTTGAACTTCTCAACCGCCACGGCCTTGATGCCCTTGGCGTTCAACGCCTTTTCCAGATCTTCGCGGCCCAGTTGGCCGTAGTTGGTGGAATCCGCCAGGATGGCGACTTTCTTGAAGCCACGGCGGGTGATCGCTTCTTCAACGATCATCGGGGCCTGGATGCTGTCATGCGCCGCATTGCGGAACACGTAGTTATCGGGGTATTCCGGCGCTTTGAACTGGTGCGTGATCACGCTGCCCGTAGCCACGTTGTTGAAGACGGGGATCTTGGCGTCCTGGTAGAAGCGTTGCGAAGCCAGGGCCACGCCGGTGTTGATGTAGCCGACGGTGGCGGCCACCTGTTCCTTGTTGATCAGTTCCTGGGCGATCTGCACGCCGCGTTCGTTCTTGGCTTCGTCGTCGCGTTCGACGGCAACCAGCTGGCGCCCCAGCACCCCGCCGTTCTTGTTGATCTCTTCAATGGCCAGGCGCACGCCATCGCGCATGCTGACGCCCATGGAGGACGAACCACCGGTGTACGGGCCGGCCACGCCGATCTTGATGGGGTCGGCGGCGTACGACGCGGCCGATGCAGCAAATGCAAGGGTTCCTGCTAGCAGCTTCAAACGAAAATCCATGGATGTCTCCGTTGTAGTAATTAGTGAACTGCGTGGAAAACCGTGTGCCGGCGCTGATCGGCGTGTTGCGTGATGCGGCGCTCTCCTGTGTTGCGTGTTGTGACTGTCTGCTTAATCGCTTACGCGAATCTGACCGCGCGGGGCTTTTGCGCGTAAATACCTAGTACGCATCTAGTACGTGCGCACGGGTTCCCGGCGGCCGTCGCGATGCAGCGCGCGCAAGTTGTCGTTGGGGTAGCGGGCAGATAGCGGGTGCTGGCGGCATCCTAGCCAGCGAGAGATGTCGGCGTGGGGAAA
>NZ_JBLVOL010000012.1:53795-60720 GCF_053543755.1 Achromobacter semiaridum
CCCCCCGCGACTGGAAATTTATTCCTGGCCGGCCTGGACGCCGCGCGGTTCCTGGGCCGCCAGTTTGCAGACGTCTTGCAGCCATAGGGAAAACGCCTGGACGGCACTGCGCGGCGCGCGGGACGCTTCGGTGCAAAGGTAGTACTGCGATTCGCCGGGGATGGTGATGCGGGTGACGCGCACCAGTTTGCCTTCGTCCAGCCATTCGGCCGCCAGGCTGCGTCGCGTCAGCGCTACGCCCTGGCCCGCGCGGGCGGCGGCCAGCATCATGCCCAGGTCCACCAGCCAGACGCCGCGCGAGGGCTCGGGCCAGTCCAGGCCGGCGGCGTCCAGCCACGGCCGCCAGGGCTCCATCGGGCAGCGCAACAGCTCGGCGCGTGCCAGGTCTTCAGGCCGGTTGAAGGGCCCGCGCGAGGCCAGGTAGGCGGGTGAGCACACGGCAAAGACCGGGTCGTCGGTAAGTTGGCGCGCGTGCAGCCCGGGGTATTTGCCGCTGCCGAACCGCACCCACGCGTCGGCGTTGGGCGGCATGATGTCCAGATACGGAATGGACAGCAGGATTTCCAATTCCACATCGGGATGCGCGGCGGTAAAGCCGGGCAGATAGGGGATCAGCACCTGGCGGGCGAATGTGGGCGTGGACACCACGCGCAGCGGTTCGGGTTTGGGTTCGCCACGCTGATGCAGCGACGCGTCGGACAGCAGGTCCAAAGCCGTGCGGACCTGGCTGAGGTAGTCGCGCCCGGCCGCGCTGAGGGTAGCGCCCCGGCTGCTGCGGATGAAAAGCGACACGTCCAGCATCGCTTCCAGCGCGGCGATGCGCTTGCCGATGGCGCTGGCGGTGACAAAGAGTTCTTCGCTGGCGCGTTCAAAAGAACCCAGCCGCGCCGCGGCTTCAAACGCCTGGATGGCGGCCAAGGGCGGCAGCCGCACATCTTTGGAAGGGGAAGGTCCGCGCATGATCGTCTGGCGGGCCGGCCGTGCGCCCGACGAAAGAGTGGCAACGGCGCATTATAAAAGTGAAGCGCGGTCGCCGCGCCTGAAGGGTAGCGTGGTCGACGCCCCTGAAGTGAAGGGCGTACGCCGCGCCCGGAGTGAAGCGGAGCTGCCGCGCCCGCGGCCCGGCCCCGTTCAGATGCCCTTGATCGCCAGGCTTGCCGCCAGGCCCGCCATGACCACGGCGATGACGCCGTCCAGCACGCGCCAAGCCGATGCGTTGGCGAAAAAACGCGCGAACACGCGCGAGCCGATGCCCAGCACGGCCAGCCACAGCAGGCTGGCCGTGAAGGCGCCCGCCGCGAATGCCATGCGCGCGTCGTCAAAGCCGTGGGCCAGTGAACCCACCACTACCATGTCCAGCCAGAAGTGCGGGTTCAACAGCGAAAACCCCAGCGCGCCCAGCATCGCGGCGCGGCGCGAGGGCACGACGTCACGCGCGGCGGCAAGGCCGCCCGTGGCCGTCCACGCGCGGCGAGCCGATTGCAATGCGTACCACGACAGAAAGGCCACGCCGAACCACAGGACGGCGGTGGTCAGCCAGGGAAACCAGGCGGTCAGGGCTTGCAGGCCGGAGACGCTGGCAAAGATGAACACCGCGTCGATCAACGCGCAGATGGCGACCACGCTGAACAGGTGCGCGCGCATCAAGCCCTGTCGCAGGATGAACGCGCTTTGCGCGCCCACAACGGCGAACAGACCCAGCCCGGTGGCCGTTCCGCTGGCCCAGGCAGTAAGAAAGAGGGGGGATGACAACGTGGCGAACATGATGCAAATACCTGTGACTGCTACGCCTGTGGCGGCGTTTTATGAAGGGCGCCGACCGCATTGCGCAGTTCGGCGAAAGCGTATTGTCCCTTGTCAGGCGGATGAAATACAGCTAATTTTCCTTCACTAAATTAAGGAAATCTAATCCGTGAAAATCGATCATGGCAACTTGCGGGCGCTAGCTGCGGTGGTGCGCGAAGGCAGCTTCGAGCGGGCGGCGCTGTCGCTCAGCGTGACGCCCTCGGCCGTCTCGCAGCGCATCAAGGCGCTGGAAGACCGCATGGGCCGGCTGCTGGTCCAGCGCACCGTGCCGGCCGCCGCCACCGCCGATGGCCAGGTGCTGGTGCAACTGGCCGAGCAGACGGCGCTGCTGGAACACGACGCGCTGAACCGGCTGGGCGTGTCGGACGACGACGTGCCGCACGCCAGCATCCCCATCGCCGTCAACCATGACAGCCTGGAAACCTGGTTTGTCGACGCCGCCTTGCAGTTCTCGCAACGCACGCGGGCCACGCTGGACATGTTGTCCGAAGACCAGGACCACACCGCCGCGCTGCTGCGCAACGGTTCGGTGCTGGGGGCGGTGACGACGCTGGCGGATCCGGTTCAGGGTTGCCGTATCCATTCGCTGGGCAGCATGCGATATGTGGCGACCTGCACGCCGGATTTCCACAAGCGCTATTTTGCCCAGGGCGTCAATGCGCAAACGCTGGCGCAAGCGCCCGTGCTGGTCTTTAACCGCAAGGACGCCTTGCAGGCGCGGTTTGCCCACAAGATCTCGGACCCGGCGCCGTGGCAGCCGCCGGTGTGGTGGGTGCCGTCCACCCGTGCGTTCGTGCAGGCCACGCTGGGCGGACTGGGTTGGACGATGAATCCGCTGCCGCTTGTGCAGGAACACCTTGATGCCGGTCATCTGATGATGCTTCGCGGCCGCGCCTGGGAGGATGTGCCGCTGTATTGGCAACATTGGCGGGTAAACTCCGAGGCGATGGAAGCCTTGACCGATTCGGTTCTGTCAGCCGCCCGCAGCTTGGTACGGCGGCGTTAACCCACCAGGAGGACACCCCATGAACATCCGCAAGTTCGCACTCATTGCCGCCATTGGCCTGTGCACGGCCGGCTCGGCGTGGGCCAAGGACTACAAGGTTGGCCAGATCGAGATCGACGACCTTTGGGTGCGCGCGTCGGCGCCGGGCCAGTCGAATGGGGCGGGCTACATGGACATCGACAACGATGCCAAGTCCGAGGACCGCCTGGTGTCGGTGACGTCCGACGCCGCCGAGCGGGTCGAGCTGCATACGGTGCAGACCGAGAACGGCGTGTCCAAGATGCGTCAGGTGGAAGGCGGCATCGCGCTGCCCGCCGATACCGAGGTCAAGCTGAGCCCGGGCGGCTATCACGTCATGTTCATCAAGCTGCGCGCGCCTTTCAAGGACGGCGCCACCGTGCCCGCCACGTTGAAGTTTGAAAAGGCCGGTGAAGTCGCCGTGCAATTCAAGGTCAAGCCGGCGTCACATAACCCCGGCATGAGCCACGATCACGGCGCGATGAAACACTAAGCGCGACGCCCGCCGACACACCCGGTTCAGTACAAGCCCTGCTGACGCATGGCGTCGGCAACCTTGACGAAGCCGGCGATGTTGGCGCCGTCCAGGTAGTTGACGTATTCGCGCTCGCTGTGGCCGTGGCGCACGCAGTTCTCATGGATGTCGCGCATGATGGCGTGCAGGCGCGCATCCACTTCTTCGCGCGTCCATGCCAGGCGCGCGGAGTTCTGCGCCATTTCCAGGCCCGACACCGCGACGCCGCCCGCATTGGTGGCCTTGCCCGGCGCGTACAGCACGCGCGCGGCGATGAAGGCCTTGGCGGCATCCAGCGTGGCCGGCATGTTGGCGCCTTCCGCCACGCACAGCACGCCATTCTTGATCAGCGTTTGCGCATCGGCCAGTTCCAGTTCGTTCTGGGTGGCGCACGGCAGCGCCACGTCGACCGGCACGTGCCACGGGCGCTTGCCCGCTTCGTACTTCAGCCCAAATTCCCGGGCATAGGTGTCCAGGCGGCCGCGCAGGTCGTTCTTGATGTGCATCAGCGCCACCAGCTTTTCATGCGTGAAGCCGGCGTCATCGACCACGGTGCCGTTCGAATCCGACACGGTCACGACCTTGGCGCCCAGCGACATGGCTTTTTCGATGGCGTACTGCGCCACGTTGCCCGAGCCCGAGACCGACACGCGCAGGCCATCAAACGACTTGCCCACGCGCTTGAGCATTTCCTCGGCGAAGTACACGGTTCCGTAACCGGTGGCTTCCGGGCGGATCAGGCTGCCGCCAAAGGTCAGGCCCTTGCCCGTGAAGACGCTGGCGGTCGAGTTCGACAGCTTTTTCATCATGCCGGCCATGAAGCCGACTTCGCGCGCGCCCACGCCGATATCGCCGGCCGGCACGTCGGTATCCGGACCCAGGTGACGATACAGCTCGATCATCAGCGCCTGGCAGAAACGCATGACTTCGGCGTCGGACTTGCCCTTGGGGTCGAAGTCCGAGCCGCCCTTGCCGCCGCCCATGGGCAGCGTGGTCAGCGAATTCTTCAGCGTTTGCTCAAACGCCAGGAACTTGAGGATGGACAGGTTCACCGACGGGTGAAAGCGCATGCCGCCCTTGAAGGGGCCGATGGCCGAGCTGTGCTGGATGCGAAAGGCGCGGTTGACCTGGGCTTGGCCGCGGTCATCGGTCCAGCACACGCGGAACTGGATTACGCGTTCCGGCTCAACCAGGCGCTCAAGCAGGGCGTGCTCGGCGTAATGAGGGTGCTTTTCGATGAAAGGCCACAGGCTCAGCATCACCTCTTGGACGGCTTGCATGAACTCGGGCTGCTGCGGGTCGCGCGCGGCGACGCCACGCAGGAAGTCGTCCAGACTCTGCACTTTCAACTTGATCTCCTCGGGGTGCTACGAATAGGTGCGTCTTGCGCCATTGTGGGGCGCGGTTGACTTGTTCTGGTGCATTGGCCGCACCGTCATGGTGCGCAAGTGTATGGGAAATTTGTTGCCCTGCGCAAAGGGTCGCACCGGCTGTAGGGCCTTGAAAAGAAAGCGAATTTTCCGCAAATAAACAGGGACGCATCATTCGGCGGCGTGGCGTTTTCGCGTCAAAATATGCACCACGAATTGCCTGAGCATTGATTTCCCAGGGTATTTGCATGTGTCCCTGTTTTATCGGGCAGGGATGGTGGGGGCGGAAGCATCGCCAAGCCGTGCAAACAAAGGGGTTTGAGGCGTGGCGACGGGATATCGAACGCGGCCCAATGCGTTTATGCGTCCCCAATTAATTTTTTCGTAAGGGGCGGCTCCGAATGCGGTTCGGGCCAGGCCGGCAGGGCGGACGCGCCTGGCGCGAGCCGCCCTAAGGCATTACAGCGTGGCGTCGTAATCGATCGTCAGCGGTGCGTGGTCCGAGAAACGCTCGTCTTTATAGATAGCGACATTGCGTGCGCGGGCGGCAATGCCCGGGGTGGCGATCTGATAGTCGATCCGCCACCCGACGTTCTTGGCCCAGGCCTGGCCGCGGTTGCTCCACCAGGTGTATTGGTCGGGCCGGTCGTCGATGGTGCGGAACACGTCCACGAAACCGCGCTTGTCGAACACGTCGGTCAGCCATGCGCGCTCTTCGGGCAAGAAGCCCGAGTTCTTCATATTGCCCTTCCAGTTCTTCAGGTCGATTTCCTTGTGCGCGATGTTCCAGTCGCCACAGATGACGAATTCGCGGCCCGTCGTCTTGTGTTCATGCATCAGGGCGTCGATCCAGGGACCGAAGCGGTCCAGGAACCGGTACTTGGCCTGTTGGCGCTCGTCGCCGCTGGAGCCCGAGGGCAGGTAGGCGCTGATGACGGACAGGTTCTTCCAGTCGGCGCGGATGATGCGGCCTTCGGGGTCGAATTCTTCGCAGCCCAGGCCGATGTTCACGCGTTCGGCGGCGTCGCGCAGGTAGATGCCCACGCCGCTGTAGCCTTTCTTGACGGCATGGTGGAAGTGGCCGGTGTAGCCGGGCGGGTGACGCAGATCTTCGGTAAGGTCCGAGTCGGCAATCTTGATTTCCTGAAGGCAAAGCACGTCAGCGGCGTGCTTTTCCATCCACGGTTGCAGGCCCTTGCGAAAGGCGGACCGGATGCCGTTGAGATTGATCGACGTGATGCGCAGCAAAGCGAAACTCCTCTAGAGCGGCCGCCAGGGGCCGGAACAATGCCCAGGAATTTAACCGACTGCGCGGCGGGGGCAGGTAATAGCCCCGACAACGGATAAAATGCGGGGGTTTGCCATCCACCGGACCCACTCGCATGCCCGCCGCCGCTTCCCCCTGTCCGTCTCGCCCCACTTCCCTGGAATTTGTTCGCTTCGCGCTCGACGAAGGCGTGCTGCGCTTTGGCAGCTTCAAGGTCAAGTCGGGTCGGATCAGCCCCTATTTCTTCAATGCCGGCCTGTTCAACAGCGGCCGCGCGGTGGGCAAACTGGCGCAGTTCTACGCGCAGGCGCTGCTGGATTCCGGCGTGCAGTTCGACATGCTGTTCGGCCCTGCGTACAAGGGCATTCCGTTGGCCACCGCAACGGCCGTGGCGCTGGCGGGCCACCCGGCGATGGACGGGCGCAACGACGTACCGTTTGCCTACAACCGCAAGGAAGCCAAGGACCACGGCGAAGGCGGCACGCTGGTCGGCGCGCCGCTCAACGGCAAGGTCGTGATCATTGACGACGTGATCACGGCCGGCACGTCGGTGCGCGAATCGGTGGAGATCATCCGCAACGCGGGCGCCGAGCCGGCCGCCGTGCTGATCGCCATGGACCGCATGGAACGCGCGGGCCCCGACGACGCGCTGTCGCCGCATTCCGCCGTGCAGGACGTGGCCAAGACCTACGGCATTCCGGTGGTGGCGATTGCATCGCTGTCGGACATCATGGCCCTGCTGCAAGACGACGCCGCCTTCGCGGAAAACCGCGATGCCGTGCAGGCGTATCGGGCCAAATACGGGGTGAAGTAAGGCGGCGCCCGGCCGGTAGCGGCAACGGTGGCGCGGTGCGCCGCCTTGTCAGCCATAGGCCACCATGGGTTCCGCGATGCCGTGCGTCTGGCCGAATATCGGAACGCCGCAAAACAAAAGGCCGCGGCAA